>NZ_LJQT01000286.1:2265-20321 GCF_001400515.1 Pseudomonas meliae
GGATGCGGCCCAAAACTGATGAAGCTGATGGACGAAGAATTGCTTACTTTGCAGTGATCACCGACAGTTTGGTAATGCCTGCGCGTTCGATGGAAGCCATGGCTCGTGCCACTTCGCCGTAATTCACGCCATTGTCCGCCTGCAACTGCACGCGCACGTCAGGGGCCTTGTCCTTGGCCGCCTTGAGGCTGGTTTCCAACAGATCTGGTTGAATTTCATCCTTATTGATGAACAGCTTGCCCTGCCCGTCGATACTCACCACTAGCGGGTCTTTCTGTTCCACCGGCGCAACCGATTCGGTCTTGGGCAGGTTGATCGGAATCGAGTTGGTCAGCAGCGGCGCGGTCACGATGAACACCACCAGCAGCACCAGCATCACGTCCACCAGCGGCGTAACGTTGATCTCGCTCAGCACTTCATCGGTATCTTGTGTGGAGAAAGCCATCTCAGGACGCCTCCTTCACTTTCTGTCCGACCTGCCCGCCTGTAGCGCCAGACTTCAGGACCGGATGCAGCAGCACGCGAAATGCACTCTTCTGCGCCAGGCTATAGAAGTCGTGGGCGAAGTCATCCAGGTCGGCAGCGGTCAGTTTCAGGCGCCGCAGGAAGTAGTTGTAAACCAGTACCGCAGGCACGGCGACGGCGATGCCGACACCGGTTGCCACCAGCGCTGCGCCGATAGGACCGGCAACGGTTTCCAGGCTTGCCGAACCGGCAGCACTGATGCCCTTGAGCGCCGACATAATGCCCCAGACCGTACCGAACAGGCCGATAAACGGCGAGGTGCTGCCAATACTGGCGAGAATCGCCAGACCGGTCTCCAGCGAGCGGCGCTCCCGAACGATCTGCTGACGCAGGGCACGCTCAAGGCGGTCCTGATGGTTGATGGACTGACTGAGGTCGTTAGCCTGCGCGCCGTCCGGCACCTGAATGGCGGCGTAACCGGCCAGCGCAACACGAGCAGCAGCGCCGGGCTGTTCCTGGGCCAGTTGCGCGGCCGAATCCAGGCTCGATGCAGCCCAGAATTGCTTGTGGAACTTGCGGTCCTGGGACTTCAGGCGCGAGAACTGCACACCTTTGAGCAGGGCCAGGCCCCAGGTGGCGACGGAAAAAATGACCAGCAGCCAGATGACCGCGTGTTCGATGGATTCAAAAGGCGAAGCAAGTAGGTTCATGGCGCAGCTCTCTTTATGAACGAAGTCTGAACAAGGCATTGGGTGTATCGCGATGCGCCTTTGGTTCAGGTAGCTCGCCGGGTCAATCGAATGTCGTGTTTATTGGAACTTGAAACGTTATTTGATCTTGAAATCAATCGGCACACTGACCCAGCCGTCCTGGGCGACGTCGCCTTGTTTGGCGGGCACGAAACTCCAGCGCTTCACCGCTGCCAGCGCTGCGTCATCCAATTGATCGCGGCCGCTGCTTTTCTGTATCTGAATCTCGCCGGGCTTGCCGCTGGCCAATACATGGACGCGCAACAGCACGGTGCCTTCCCAGCCGCGGCGCATTGCCAGCGACGGGTATTCCGGTGCCGGGTTGCGCAGATAGCCAGCGCTGGCAGAAGCCGGAGTTACCGGTTTTGGCGCGGGCGGTGCGGGAGCGGCAGGTGCAGCGACAGGTGGCGCGGGCACCGGTGGGGCTGGTTGCTCGACCGGTTTTGCCACTGGCTTGACGACCAGTTTGACCACCGGCTTGGGCGGCTGCGGCTTGGGTTTTGGAATCGGTTTGGGCGGTGGCGGCTTGACGGCCAGTTCATCTTCGACCGGGGGCGGCGGCTCGACCACAGGCTGCACGACAGGCTCGGGCGGTGGCGGCGGCGTCTCCACAACCGGCGGCGCGGGCTGAGAGAACTCGATGGTCATCGGCGGAATTTCCGGCGGCACGACCGACAATGCGGGTGTCGGGTTCTGGCTCAACCAGTAGATGACCGCGCCATGAAATACCAGCGCCAGTGCACCCAGCAGAATGGCTTCGCGTCGTCCAAGTATGGGTTTGGGGGTGCTTTGCAACCGCGATAACGCCAGAGGCGCACGGAAACGACGCCCCAGATCGACCAGGTCGCCACTCGGCGTCTGGCGCCAGGGCACATCATGTGCGCTGGCTGCGGTCTGGACATTGCCCATTGATACACTCCTGCATTTTCATGATAAAAATCCAGGTTCTGTTGGTATCAGTCACCTTTCCAAAGTTGATGTGGCAAGGCAATCATCGCTGAAAGAGGCTTGTTCCTGAAAAGAATATTTGGTTCACCGGTTAGACTTTAAATGAATATATGAACCGACGCAGACCGTGATGCGAGAGCGTGAGGAACGATAGTCGTCAGGTAGATCAGGCTCAATGACCGCTGTGATCACCATGCCCGCTGTGCTCGTCGCTGGTCAGCGACTTGGCGACTGCGGTGACCTGAATCGACTCTTTCACGCCCTTGGCGTCTTCCACGGTCAGGGTCAGAGGCACCTGATCACCCTCTTTGACCTGCGCTGCAAGGCCCATGAACATCACGTGGTAGCCGTCGGAATCGAGCATCACCGGTTTGCCGGCTGGCAGGTCAACCGAGTTGACGCGCTGCATGCTCATCACGTCGCCTTTCATGCTCATCTCATGGATCTGCACGGTTTTCGCAACAGGTGAAGCAACATCGACCAGCTTGCTGTCCGTGTCCGAAGTGATGCGCATGAACGCACCCGTGGCGGACTGGCCCGGCACAGTGGCACGCACCCAGGCGTCATCGACTTTGGTTTCGGCCAGCGCCTGAGCGCTCAGGCCCAGCAGCGAAAGGGTCAGCAACAGCGGCTTTGCGACGTTACGAATAAGAACGGTCATCAGCATACTTCCATCAAAGTGAGCAGATCTTCAGTGCATTGTTGGGCGGACAGCCTGTGCGACAAGCCCAGGCGCAGCACGCCGCGGGTGTCGTAGACATAACTGGTGGCGGTATGCGAGATCGTGTAGGTGTCGCCCAGCGGGACCTTTTCGAAGAATACGCCGAACTCCTTTGCCGTTGCGACCGTTTCTTCAAGCGTACCGGACAGGGCGACGAAGGTAGGATCGAAAGCCTTCACGTAGGCGTCGATCACCTCGGGCGTATCACGCTCCGGGTCGAGGGTAATGAACACTACCTGGAGGGTCTTGCCCTCTTCACCCATCAGCTTTCTGATCTGTGCAGCTCGCGCCAGTGCCGTCGGGCAAATGGCCGGGCATTGGGTGAAGCCGAAGAAAATCATCGGCATCAGGCCACGAAAACTCGACAGCGTCTTGACGTTGCCTTGCGAATCCTTGAGTCGGAAGTTGCGGCCAACTATCTCGTTGCTCATGTCTTTGCCGTGCTTGAACGGCAATGCATTGGAATTGCCGCAGCCAGCCAGCAGGCCGAGGCTCAGCAACGAGAGGCCTGTGACCACCTCGCGGCGGGTCGGTTGGTACGTCATGTCTTGCGTCCCCTGGAGGGTTAGGCGCGTGGGTTCTGACACATTCAAAGGCGGCGAATTTACCACCCCAAGGCAACAGGGAATACCGCCAATCCTGTTTCAAACCATGAGCAGGCGCGCAAACGTAGGCCTCATGGGCTGCAATACGCTGTGCGACAAAACAGCACAGGCAGCTGTACCGCCCTCAAGCGCTGTTACCGACCACCCGTGCGCGCAGCTTTAAATGCATATAAAACATATAATAACTAAATAAAATTCAATATTTTTATAATTAACATATAACCAAAGGGCCTTTCACAGGCTCGTTTCATAACCCTATATTCGCCAGCAAACCGACCCTTGCCTTGTGGAGGTGCCCAGAACTCTCTCAGCATTACCCAAGGATCACTCCGTTATGGCCTTACCCGCTCACGCTCCCCGCCACGCCACGCCCTGCGCAACCCGTTGATCAAAAGCATAGCGCTTGTCGGCCTTGGCCTGATGAACCCTGTTCAGGCCGCCGATGAAACCCTAGACGATGAGCCCCGTCTGGACAAGGTCACGGTGATTTCCACCGGGGTTCGCGGTACACAGCGCACCGTGACTGAAAGCCCGGCCCCGATTGATATCGTAACCAGCGATCAGCTACTGAAAACCGGTCGCGCCGACCTGACCGAAGCCATCGCCAAACTGCTGCCTTCGTTCAACTATGGCACCAACGTCGCAGGCTATAACTCGACCATCCGCCCGTTGTCCAACCGCAGCCTTGCACCGGCCTATACGCTGGTGCTGGTCAATGGCAAACGCCGCCATAACAGCGCCCTGCCCGCCAATGGCTCGACCGACAGCAGCGGCGCGAACTCGGTGGACATCGACATGATCCCGATCAGCGCGGTGGAGCGCATTGAGGTGCTCAAGGACAGTGCCGCTGCGCAATACGGCTCGGATGCGATTGCCGGGGTGATCAACGTGATTCTCAAATCCAGCGCCGAGGGCGGCCATCTGGGGGTGACGTACGGCAAGCTGTACAGCGGTGAAGGCGAAGTGACCAAATTCGAAGGGGACACCGGCTTCGAACTGGGTGACGGCGGCTTTCTGCATCTTTCGGCCGACGCACGCAAGCGTGGCGATGCCAGCTGGAACGAAGGAGCTACCAATAACGCCTACTTTCCTGGCGACCCTCGAGAGGCGACGTGGGACCGGGTCGGCGTGAAGAATGGCGACCCGCAGATCAAGGCGTTCAACCTGGCCTACAACGCCGAACTGCCGCTGGGTGATCAAACCACACTGTATTCCTACGGCACCTATGGGCAGCGTGACGCCATCATCAACAACTACTTCCGCTATCCCAACAGCAACGCCAACATTCCCGAACTGTTTGCCGACGGCTACTACCCGCTGAACAATCTGGACGATACCGACTATCAGTACCTGATTGGCGGCAAGGGTGAAGCGCTGGGCTGGAACTGGGACCTGAGCACTACATACGGGCGCAACAACAACCATCAGTACAGCGATCTGACCATCAACCCGTCGCTGGGACCGGCCTCGCCGACGTCGTTCGACGACCTGGCGACCTACCGATTCGAACAATGGGTCAACAACGTCGACATCACCCGTGCGTTCGACGGGCTGTTTGGCGTGCCGCTGCAAGTGTCCGCAGGGCTTGAACATCGCTGGGAAAGGTTCCGGACGTTTTCCGGCGACGCGCAGGCCTATCAGGTGGGCGGCTATCGCTTTCCGGCTACTCTGCCCAATGGTCAGGCCAACCCGCTGGCCGGACAGCTGCCGTCGATTGCCGCCCAGGCCGCAGCGGTCATCTCGCCGCAGGATGCCACCAGCCTGCAACGCAACAACTACGCAGCTTACGTCGATTTCGGTATCACCCCGATAGAACCGTTGTTTGTCGACCTTGCGCTGCGTGCAGAGCATTTCGACGATGACTCGGGCAACACGGTCAGTGCCAAGCTCAACTCGCGTTACGAATTTACCGACACCTTCGCCGTACGCGACACCGTCGGCACGGGCTTTCGTGCGCCCTCGCTGACCCAGGTCGGCTACAGCATCTCGGACAACCGGGTCGGTGCTGCGCCGGATGGCACCATCGTGCCCGCCGTGACGCGCATCGCGCCAGTCAACTCGGCGCTGGCCCAGGCGCTCGGTGCGACCACCCTGGACCCAGAAAAATCGCGCAATCTGGGGTTCGGCGTGACCTGGCAACCGGCACCGCGCACCAGCCTGACCGCAGACGCCTACTGGATCGAGATCGACGACCGCATCGCCCGTACCGAAAGCCTGTACGGCCCAGCGCTGGCGCCCATCCTGGCGGCTCAAGGTGTGGACACCAGCACCTGGACTTCGTATTACACCAACGCGTTTGACACCCGCACCCGCGGCCTGGACATCGTCCTCGACCATTCCAGCCAGTACGGTGCATGGGGCAACGTGCGCTGGAGCGCCGGGTTCAACTACAACAAGACCATTATCACCGACGTCAAGGACGCACCGGCAGCCTTGCAGGGCCTGGGCAGCAACCCTGGCGGCAGCCTGACCTGGGTCGGCCGGGCCCGCGAAGGCGACCTGACCGATGCTCAACCGAAAACCAAATGGGTACTGGGCGGCAAATGGACGCTGGGCGATCTGGGTGTGAACCTGCAAACCACCCGCTACGGCAAGGTCAAGACGCTCCAGCAGCTGGAGAGCGGGGATCGCAGCTTCGGGGCCAAGTGGATCACCGACCTGGATGTGTCCTACACCCTCTACGACAACATCACCCTCAGTGTTGGCGGCACCAATATCTTCGATGTGCGCCCGGACAAGCACGCAATTCCTTCCGCCGTCGGACTCAACCTGTACGGCAACTCACCGTTCTATCCGGGCGGTGGCTTCTGGTACAGCAAGATTGCCTATGATTTCTGACGTCTGCACAGACTTGCTTAGCGTGCCGCCGCGCCATGCAGAAAAAACTGCGTCACCAATGCGCCCATACCGGCGCGAGCCACACGGCCGCGGCGTTCGGCGTCGACCATCCCGGAGAGCAGCGCTGCGAACATTTCGGTAAGGACGGCGGCACTGACGTCGATCCGGAACAGACCTTCATGCTGACCACGCAGGAAAAACGCATCGAGGGCGTCGGAGTAAGGTAACCAGCGGCGCCCTCCGCTGCTTTCGTCGAGCGAATCCGGGCGCCACTGAAACACCAGAAAGACCAGCATTTCGCGGTGCATGAGGTGGTTGTCGACCAGTCGCTGAAGCGCTTCCAGCGGCGGAGCATGCTGCAGATCCGCGTTGGCAACCATCTGGTTCATCAGGTCCGAGGCGTGATTGAGCAACAGTTCCACGAGGTTGGCGCGGGTGCCGCAGAAGCGGTTGAGCGTCGCCTTGCTGACGCCAGCCGCTTGAGCAATATCCTTGAGCGTACCGTTGGAGTGGTCAACCAGCGCAACGGCCAGGGCTTTCAGAAATTTGTCGTCAGCGGCAGGTAATTCCATCGGGTACGTCTTCAACTCGTGTTAAGTGGCAGGCGGCGCATTGTGCAGAAACCTTACCGCGTTCTCAAAGCCTATACACAATTAGTCACTAAAGTCTCACATGAGTCAATATTGACTCACTCTCTTACACAGTAGATCATTCGCGGCTTTAGTGTCTGATGGGCTGCGCCCGGGTGAGCGATGAGTGGTTTGAGCGATTGGCGTGTCATGCCTGCGGTAGCGCTGCTGGCAGTGTTGGGTCTGGCCGGGTGCGAGCAGAAACAGCAGCAGGATCACGCTGCATCGACAGCACCCAAAGAGGTGGAAGCCATCGAGGTCAAAGCCGAATCATTCACTGTCGTCGACGAACTGCCGGGCCGTATCGAACCGGTTCGTGTGGCGCAGGTACGCGCCCGGGTGGCCGGTATCGTGCTCACGCGCAATTTCGAGGAAGGCGCCGATGTGAAAGCGGGCGCGGTGCTGTTCCAGATCGACCCGGCACCGTTCAAGGCCGCGCTGTCCAAGGCTCAGGGCGACCTGGCCCGTACAGAAGCCACGCTGTTCGAGACTCAGGCTACGGTCAAACGTTACGAGTCGCTGGTCGAAATCGAAGCGGTCAGCCGCCAGACCTTCGACACCGCCCGCTCGGCGCTGCAAAACGCCATCGCCGCTAAAAAGTCGGCTCAGGCAGATGTCGAAACGGCCCGACTGAACCTGGGCTATGCCACGGTCAAGGCACCGATTTCAGGGCGCATCGGCCGCGCAATGGTCACTGAAGGCGCGCTGGTCGGTCAGGGCGAAACCACCCTGCTGGCAACCATCCAGCAACTCGACCCGGTCTACGCCGACTTCACCCAGCCGGTCGCCGACGCCTTGCAAATGCGCGCGGCCATTCAGGAAGGTCGCCTGCCCAAGGGTGGCGAAGACGCGCTGTCGCTGAGCGTCGACGGCACTGATTATAAAAGCACCGGCACCCTGCTGTTTACCGACGTTGCAGTAGACCGGACCACCGGCCAGGTGTCGTTACGCGCCCGCTTCGCCAACCCCAAAGGCGTGTTGCTGCCGGGCATGTATGTGCGGGTGCGCACACCGCAGCGGGTCGATGCCAATGCCATCCTCGTCCCGCAACGTGCCGTTCAGCGCTCCCGTGATGGCGCAGCCCGCGTAATGGTGATTGCCCAGGACGGTACGGTCGAAGTCCGCCCGGTCAAAACCGGCGCAATGCAGGATTCGCGCTGGCAGATCACCGAGGGGCTGAAGGCAGGTGAACAGGTTGTCGTCGGCAACATGACCGGGCTCAATTCCGGTGACAAGGTCGTCGCCAAATCGCCCTCCGCCCAGCCGCAATCCAAGTCGCAATAAAGCCGCCTTCAGCGCGATCGAGGATCACCGTTCATGTCTCTGTTCTTTATCAAGCGACCCAACTTTGCCTGGGTGCTGGCCCTGTTCATTCTGCTGGCAGGTCTGATGGCCCTGCCCGCCTTGCCAGTGGCGCAGTACCCTGATGTGGCACCGCCGCAGATCACCATTACCGCTACTTACCCCGGCGCATCCGCGAAAGTGCTGGTCGATTCGGTGACCAGCGTCATCGAGGAAGAGCTGAACGGTGCCAAGGGCATGCTGTATTACGAGTCGACCAGCAACTCGACCGGCAGCGCTGAAATCAACGTGACATTCGTACCGGGCACCAACCCGGACCTGGCACAGGTTGAAGTTCAGAACCGTATCAAGAAAGCCGAGGCGCGCCTGCCGCAGACGGTACTCAGTCAGGGCCTGCAAGTCGAACAGGCCAGTTCCGGGTTCCTGTTGATCTTTACCCTGAACTACAAGGACGGCTCGGCTACCAAGGATACGGTCGCGCTGGCCGACTACGCGGCCCGCAACGTCAATAATGAAATCAGCCGGGTGAACGGCGTCGGCCGGTTGCAGTTTTTCGCCGCCGAAGCCGCGATGCGGGTCTGGATTGACCCGCAGAAGCTGGTTGGTTTCGGGCTGTCCATCGATGACGTGAACGCGGCCATTCGGGCGCAGAACGTACAAGTTCCCGCAGGCAGCTTCGGCAGCAGTCCGGGCTCATCACTGCAGGAATTGACCGCGACCCTGGCGGTCAAGGGCACACTGGACAACCCGGAAGAGTTCGGCCGCATCGTTCTGCGCGCCAACGAAGACGGCTCTGCTGTGCATTTATCCGATGTGGCACGTGTGGCCATCGGCAGTCAGGATTACAGTTTTGAATCGCGCCTGAACGGGCAACGTGCAGTGGCCGGTGCCGTGCAACTGTCGCCAGGTGCCAATGCGATCCAGACTGCCCGGGCAGTCAATCAGCGCCTCACCGAGCTGTCGGTCAATTTCCCGGAAGGCGTCGAGTTTTCGATACCGTACGACACCTCGCGCTTCGTCGACGTGGCCATCGACAAGGTGATCTACACCCTGATCGAGGCCATGGTGCTGGTGCTTCTGGTGATGTTTCTGTTTCTGCAGAACATTCGCTACACGCTTATCCCGACCATCGTGGTGCCGGTGTGCCTGGCCGGGACCCTGGCGATCATGTACCTGATGGGCTTCTCGGTGAACATGATGACCATGTTCGGCATGGTGCTGGCCATCGGTATTCTGGTCGACGACGCCATTGTGGTGGTGGAAAACGTCGAGCGGATCATGGCCGAAGAAGGCCTTTCTCCGGCAGCCGCAACAGTCAAGGCGATGCAGCAGGTCTCCGGCGCGATTTTCGGTATCACGCTGGTACTGGCCGCAGTGTTTCTGCCGCTGGCGTTCATGGGGGGTCGGTCGGGGTCATCTACCAGCAGTTCTCGCTGTCGCTGGCCGTGTCGATTCTGTTCTCGGGTTTCCTGGCCCTGACCTTTACCCCGGCACTGTGTGCCACGTTGCTCAAGCCGATTCCGGCCGGGCACAGTGAGAAGCGCAGGTTCTTCGGCGGCTTCAATCGGCTGTTCGGTAGATTCACCGACCGTTACGAGCGGGTCAGTTCCAGCATGATCAAACGCGCTGGCCGCTACATGCTGTTGTACGTCGGGATTGTCGGTCTGCTGGGCTTTTTCTACCTGCGTCTGCCGGAGTCCTTTGTGCCCGTGGAAGATCAAGGCTATCTGATCATCGACGTGCAACTGCCTCCCGGCGCGACCCGGTCGCGTACCGACCTCACCGCGCAATTGCTCGAGAACTACATGTTGTCCCGCGAAGCCACAGGTGCGGTGACCATGCTGCTGGGCTTCAGCTTCTCGGGCATGGGTGAAAACGCCGGTCTTGCGTTTCCGACCCTGAAGGACTGGTCGGAGCGCGGCAAGGGCCAGTCGGCAGCTGAAGAAGCGGCGGCGTTCAACCAGCATTTTTCCGGGCTCGCCGACGGTACGGTGATGGCGGTGACGCCTCCGCCCATTGACGGCCTGGGCACCTCGGGCGGCTTCTCGCTGCGCCTGCAGGACCGTGCAGGCCTGGGCCGCGAAGCCCTGCTGGCGGCACGCGACAAGCTGCTCGGCGAGGCCAACGGCAACCCGAAGATTCTCTACGCGATGATGGAAGGTCTGGCCGAAGCGCCGCAATTGCGCCTGAATATCGACCGCGAAAAAGCCCGTGCGCATGGCGTGAGTTTCGAATCGATCAGCAATGCGCTGTCCACCGCCTTCGGCTCCTCGGTGATCAGCGATTTCGCCAATGCCGGACGTCAGCAGCGTGTGGTCGTGCAGGCAGAACAAAGTTCGCGAATGACTCCGGAAAGCTTACTCAAGCTCTACGTGCCCAACAGCAGCGGCACGCTGGTGCCGCTGGGCGCATTCGTTTCGACGCAATGGGAACAAGGCCCGGTGCAGATCGCCCGCTACAACGGCTACCCCGCGTTCAGGATTTCCGGCGATGCAGCACCGGGTGTGAGTACAGGTGAAGCGATGGCGGAAATCGAACGGATCGTTTCCGAGCTGCCGCAAGGCATCGGCTATGAATGGACCGGCCTCTCCTATCAGGAAAGAGTCGCCAGCGGCCAGGCAGCCGGCCTGTTCGGCCTGGCGCTGCTGGTGGTGTTCCTGCTGCTGGTTGCGCTGTATGAAAGCTGGGCGATTCCGCTGGTGGTGATGCTGATCGTACCCGTCGGTGCGCTGGGCTCCGTGCTGGCAGTGACTGCGGTCGGCATGCCTAACGATGTGTATTTCAAGGTCGGGTTGATCACGATCATCGGGCTGGCAGCAAAAAACGCGATTCTCATCGTCGAATTCGCCAAGGAGCTGTGGGATCAAGGCCATTCGCTGCGTGACGCGGCACTTCAGGCTGCGCGACTGCGCTTTCGGCCGATTGTCATGACATCGCTGGCCTTCATCCTTGGCGTCGTGCCCCTCACACTGGCGACCGGCGCAGGCGCTGCGAACCAGCGCGCGATCGGCACCGGCGTCATAGGCGGCATGCTCAGCGCTACACTGCTGGGCGTGATTCTGGTGCCGATATTTTTTGTCTGGGTGCTGTCAGTGTTGCGCCGTAAGCCGCATGTACAGCAGGTTGATGACGATAAACACCTGCCCGAGAAACAATAAACAGTAAGCGGCCAGCGGGCTGGCGGGCTTCAATCCCGTCACTCCGCCGTTGGTCTGCTGCCGGTTTGCGGGTCCGCCGATGCCTTGACGCGGGTCCAGGCCGGCAGTGTGCTGGTGGCGATTTCCGACGCCACATTCACCCGGTTGCGACCCTGCGACTTGGCAGCATACAGCGCACGGTCGGCAAGTTCGATCAGGCTGCGCTGGTCGAGCTGCCGATCCGTGCCGACGAATGTGGCAACACCGAGGCTGACCGTCACGATGCCAAACGGGCTGGCGGGATGCTCGATCTGCTCGTCGCGGATAGCCTGCAGGATGTTCTCGGCCACCTGACGAGCACTCGACTCGTCAGTGCCGGGCAGCACCACCGCGATCTCTTCACCGCCATAACGAGCAGCGACATCACCGGGGCGGCGGATGCATTGTTCGACCACACGGGCCATTGCCACCAGGCACTCGTCACCAGCCAGATGGCCGTAATGATCGTTGTAGCGCTTGAAATGATCGGCATCGGTCAGAATCAGTGACAGAAGGCTGCGCTCGCGTCTGGCGCGCTTGAATTCAACCTCCAGAAACTGATCGAACCTTCTACGATTGGCCAGCCCGGTGAGCTTGTCTTCCGAAGCTATGAACTCCAGGTGCTGATTCAACTGGATGAGGGCTGCCTGAGAATCGAGTAACTGATCTTCCGCGCGTATACGGCTGTGAATATGCCCTATCAGGCGGATGCCGAGGCCGACCACCAGCCCGAGCAGCACCAGCATGACCAGAATCGACTGTTTGGTCTGGCCCAGCCAGTCGAGCATGGCCTCTTTCTGGCCCAGCGCGACGACAGTGACAATCGGGTACACGGCGCTGCGCTTGAACGCATAAAAGCGCGCGACGCCGTCGATTCTGGAGACAAACTGAGTGGTGCCAGAGGGTCGATTGCGCTCAGAAGTAAAGATCGGCGTCGATGAGAGGTCACGGCCGATTTCCGCTTCAAGGTGCGGATAGCGCACACGCAACTGCCCGGCCGTCGACGTGAGGCTGATGATGCCGGTTTTGCCGACCTGAATATCCGAATAGAACTTCAACAGATGATCGACACCAATGGTCACGACCATCAGCCCGGCAAAACTCGAATCAGGGTGGTTGATGCGCCTGCTGACCGATATGACCCATTCGCCGGAGGCGCGACTGCGAATCGTCGGGCCGATGTAAGGTGCTTTGTCAGGCGTCTGCAGGTGGTGCTGAAAGAACTCGCGCTGGGTACTGTTGACGCCAATCGCCTTGGGATTGGTTGAAAAGGTGCAAATACCGTCAGCGTTGTACAGCGAAACCGTACCGATTTGCGGCAACGCGCCCATCTCACGGGCAATGACCCATCTGAGACGCTCGATCTGCTCAGGTCCGGCACCGTCTCTTTCGACACGCTCCGTCAGGCCGATCAGCATCAGCTCGCTTTGCTTGAAAATGCCATCGGTGTAAGTGCTCAGCGCCCCAGCCAGATTAATCGTGCTGGTCTGGATGTTCTCCAGCGTGTTACGGCGCGCGGTCCATGCTTGCCAGGGCATCAACATCACCACGCAGGCGCACACTACGAAGATCAGCCATGACGCAAGCCGAAGGTCGCGTTTCAAAACTTGCCTCCACAACAGGTGAGAACCAGTGCATCTGGTTTTTCTGAAAACCGGACCTGATTGCTCAGGGGCCATCGACAATCCTTTCGCTATCAACTGCCATTGTCGGCAAGCGCTCGACCGTACCTGAAGGCCTGGCATTAATGAAGCATGCCAGAGAGCGGCATCATAATGCCACGTACAGCGGTCTATTGGTTGATCGGGGTTCAATATACGCAGGCAGGCACGCACTGGATCACAGTGGTGCCTGAGTTTCTGGAGGGCTGTTTTCTGAAGGGGCTGTAAGCGAAGCTCGCTTACAGGGGCAAGGCAGGACGCACGTATTTGCCGGGCTTCATGCTGTTTCGGCGACAGGTTTGCGCAGTGCCGCAGCTTCCAGCTCGCGCACTAAAGGCAGCACGTGCTCGCCGAAATAGGCGACTTCTTCCTGGAAATGCAGAAATGCGGAAAGTACCAGATCGACACCAACGGACTTGAGCTCGACGATGCGCTCGGCAATCTGACGCGGCGTGCCGATCAAATTGGTCTTGAAGCCATCGTTGTACTGCACCAGATCCTGAAAGGTGGATTTGGCCCAATTGCCCTCGCCTTCCGGGCTGGCCTTGCCGGCCTGTTTCGCGGCATCACCAAACGCATTGGCGGCTTCCGGATCTGCCTTGTCGACAATTTCAGCCAGCACCGCTCGCGCCTTTTCTTCGGTGTCCCGGGCAATGATGAAGGCATTGACGCCGATCTTCACTGAATGGCCGTTCGCGGCAGCCTTGGCTCGAATGTCATCGACCTGGGCCTTGATGCCTTCGACGGTATTGCCAT
Source organism: Pseudomonas meliae (assembly GCF_001400515.1). Lineage (NCBI taxonomy): Bacteria > Pseudomonadati > Pseudomonadota > Gammaproteobacteria > Pseudomonadales > Pseudomonadaceae > Pseudomonas > Pseudomonas meliae. The sequence continues at coordinate 16,116 of NZ_LJQT01000286.1, forward strand.
TGGTGAAATACCAGTCCGACACCCGGGCCGCCATATCCCGCGCGGCACGTGAACTGCCACCCTGAAAGATCTCGGGATGAGGACGCTGGATCGGTTTGGGTTTGAGGGTGTAATCGTGGAAGCGATAGAAGTCGCCCTTGAAGGTGAAATTATCGGTGGTCCAGATACCCTTGAGGGCCCGAATGAACTCTTCGGAACGGCGATAGCGCTCGTCGTGCTCCAGCCAGGGTTCACCAATGGCCTGAAATTCGCCCTTGAACCAGCCGCTGACGATATTGACCGCCACGCGCCCGGCGGTGAGCTGATCAATGGTTGCCAGTTACTTGGCCGCCACAGAGGGCGTCCACGGTCCTGGCAATATTGCTGCAATGACTTTGAGCTTTTCGGTGGCCGCCAACAAGGCATGGCTGAACGCTACGGACTCATGCTGGAATTCCGCACCGTAACCGGCAGTGAAGCGAATTTGCGTCAGCGCATATTCGAAACCGGATTGTTCGGCGATCTGCGCCAGCTTGCGGTTGTAGTCGATGGTCCAACTGGTACGCTGTTCGATCTTGCTGACGACCAGACCACCGCTGACGTTCGGCACCCAGTACGCAAATTTTATGGAAGATTGGCTCATATCGGCACTCCTCTGACTGCAGGCTTCCCGAGCGCATTAGTCGAACGGGCTTGCAGAACCACAGAGCAGCAACCGTGCCAGACAGTTAAATGACTATAGATCAAAGGGTTGCAGCGCGTGGAGGTTAGCGTCAACTGTTTGCACTTCGGCAGGCTGTCGAAACGCTGTTGCCAGAGCAACAGTACCTGACCGGGTTACTCACTCACGCAGCGTTTAATTACGCAGAAACAAACCGACGGAAGGCTGACCGCGCAGCTATCCAGAATCAAATGTCTAGGGTATTTTGGGATCCAATGAAACCGCGTTCATCCGCAGGAGCACCGATGAAACTGCATGCCTTTTTACTGGCCTTGATGATCCCCGCACTGTCGGCGCATGCCGAAGCCAAAACCATAAACGTCCCCCATGACCCGACCGGGCAGCACGCGCTGGTGGAGAAAAGCGGCAGTCCCCAAGCGCGCGTCGTCGTTACTCGACGTGAAGGTCTGCTGGGCGTGATCTACTCCAAGCGCGTCTACAACTGCGCCAATCACACAGTGAACCTGGTGGGTACCGGCTCTACTCTGGAAATCATGGAACAGGCTCGCGCCGTCAGCGGCATGGGTCCGGTGATACGCGATTCCACAGCCGACTACATCGAGTCCGAAGCCTGCAGTTGATGTCGCACTGATCAAGCACCTCCCCGGCTGAATTTACTATGCCCGAAAGCGCCTCACATGAGGCGCTTTTTTCGTTTCGGCTGCCTCGCCATTCAGCCAACACGTCGGACGCAAAAAACGCTTGCACGTAAAGTATTACGGTATACCATCAGACAGAAATAACTCACCATGCCCGTGGCCCGTGCAGGCAGCAGGATTCAAGCGAGGTAAGTGTCATGAAGTTTTCGTTGTTCGTGCACATGGAACGCTGGGATGAAAGTGTCAGTCATCGCCAGCTTTTCGAAGACCTGACCGAGCTGACGCTGATGGCCGAGCAAGGCGGTTTCAGCACCGTATGGATCGGCGAACACCACGCGATGGAATACACCATCTCGCCGAGCCCCATGCCGCTGCTGGCGTATCTGGCCGCCAGAACAACGCGCATTCATCTGGGCGCGGGCACCATCATTGCGCCGTTCTGGCATCCGTTGCGGGTGGCAGGAGAATGCGCGCTGCTGGATGTGATCAGCAACGGGCGCATGGAAGTCGGCCTGGCGCGCGGTGCCTATCAAGTGGAGTTCGACCGCATGGCGGGCGGCATGCCGGCCTCCGAAGGCGGCAAGGCGTTGCGCGAAATGGTGCCGGTAGTCCGTGCGCTGTGGCAGGGTGACTATGCCCACGACGGCGATATCTGGAAATTCCCGACTTCGACCTCCGTACCCAAGCCAATCAACACGCCACCCATGTGGATCGCTGCTCGCGACCCTAATTCGCATAACTTCGCCGTGCAGAACGGCTGCAACGTGATGGTCACGCCATTGATGAAAGGCGACGAAGAAGTCGTCGACCTGAAGAACAAGTTCGAAGCAGCGCTGGCCAATAACCCTGACGTACCTCGGCCACAACTGATGGTGTTGCGCCACACGCATGTGCATGCTGCGGACAACCCTGAAGGCTGGAAAACCGGTGCTGCCGCCATCGCGAAGTTCTACCGCACCTTCGACGCCTGGTTCGGCAACAAGCAGACGCCGGTGAATGGTTTTCTGGCACCCAGCCCGGAAGAGAAATTCAAGGAGCGTCCGGAGTTCGAGCTGGAGAATATCCGCAAGAACACCATGATCGGCACGCCGGAAGAGATCATCCCGCGCATCCGCCATTACCAGGAGCTGGGGGTCGACGAGTTCAGCTTCTGGTGCGACAACAGTCTGCCGCACGCCGAGAAGAAAAAATCACTTGAGCTGTTTATCAAGCACGTGGTGCCGGTGTTTCGTTGAGCGGAACGAGAACGACAGCTCGCTTGCCAATACTCCGCGTTGGCGTGCAGTTCAGGACGCTCCGCGTCCCTTGCGACGCAGAGCGTCGCGAAATGCATTCCCACGCTGGAGCGTGCGGAACGAGAGGTGGCTGGACTTTACTCTCGCTCCACTCAATTAAGGCCAACCTTCAATGGTTATAAGCCCGCTCGTTATGCTCGGCCAGATCCAGCCCCATCTCTTCCACTGATTCATGCGCACGCAGGCCGATCAGTGCCTGCACGGCCTTGAGGATGATCCAGCTGACTGCGAAGCAATATACCGTGGTGAACAGCACGCCTTTGATCTGGGCAATCACTTGGGCTCCCATGGTCACGTCCGGCACCAGCCCGCCCATTGCCGGCACGCAGAACACGCCGGTGAGCACTGCACCGATCATGCCGCCGATGCCGTGCAGGCCGAAGACGTCGAGGCTGTCGTCGTAACCCAGGCGTTTCTTCAGGACGGTCACACTCAGGTAGCAGAACACCCCGCATAGCACGCCAATCGCCAGTGCTCCACCTACTCCGACGAAACACACGCCGGGGTGATGCCGACCAGACCCGCCAACGCACCGCTTGCAAGGCCCAGCGCGCTGGGTTTGCCGACCTTGAACCACTCGGTGAACATCCAGCCGAGTATTCCGGCGCAGGCCCCCACTTGCGTGTTGAGCATGACGATGCCTGAGGTGCCGTTCAGGCCGCCACCGGAGCCGATATTGAAACCGAACCAGCCGACCCAGAGCATCGCCGCGCCAGCCATGGTCAGGCTCAGGTTGTGCGCAGGCATCGGGGTATTCTGATAGCCCTTGCGTTTGCCAAGCACCAGACACGCCGCCAGTGCCGCGACACCGGCATTGATGTGCACAGCGGTGCCACCGGCAAAATCCAACACGCCCCAGTTATGCATCAGCGCACCTGCCCCGCCCCAGACCATATGCGCGACCGGCGCATACACCAACGTAAACCAGAGCGCCATGAACAGCAGCGCGGCCGAGAATTTCATGCGTTCGGCAAAGGCTCCGGCAATCAGCGCAGGCGTGATAATGGCGAAGGTCATCTGGAAGGTCACAAACACGCCTTCCGGAATGTCACCGACCAGACTGTCGGGGGTCATGCCGGCCAGAAACGCGCGGCTCAGTCCGCCGATAAAGCTGTTGAAGCTCACCTGCCCTTCGACCATGTTGCTGGTATCCACTACCATGCTGTACCCGTAGATGACCCACAGCACGCCGACCACTCCGGCAATGCCGAAGCACTGAGTGAACAGCGACAACATGTTCTTGGCCCGTACCAGCCCGCCGTAAAACAGCGCCAGCCCCGGAAGGCACATGAACAGCACCAGCACGGCTGCGGTGATCATCCACGCCGTGCTGCCGGTGTTCAGAACGGGGGCGTCAGCTGCCTGCGCAATCGGAGCGAAGGCGCCTGGCGCGAGTAAAGCTGTAAGGGATTTGCCGTGTAGACGATTGACCATGTTCAAAGCTCCCGCAAATGAATGGAAAGTGTCTGGCAGCAAGAAAGGTCATCGAGACAGGCGAGGCTCTTCGGCCTCTTTGGGGGCAAGCGCTCGTTGCGCGAATGGCGTTACATATAAGTTCGATGAGCCCAAAAGTGGGGCTTAAACCACCAAGGTTCTCGTTCCCACGCTCCGC
>NZ_LJQT01000217.1:0-28051 GCF_001400515.1 Pseudomonas meliae
AACCCGGGGCGGTTCACAGCCTTGCCGAACTGGGCTCGCGCCTTGACAGTCTGGTCGGCCAGTTCCGTGTCTGATGCCTGCGTGGCAGGGGCGATGATGTCCGCAACAGCCTGCGCCTGCCATCGCGGTCATATTGCCTTCATAGAAGATGGCACTCGTACGTTCAAGTGCTGACTAAGCTCTAGACCGGGCGCGAGGCGCGGTCTACTGACATGGACAGGACATGAACGAAACCACGTTGCAATACAAAACCCTCATTATGCTATTGGCGCTGGTCACCATTGCCTTCATATGGATTCTGCTGCCGTTTTACGGCGCAGTATTCTGGGCGGTCATTCTCGGGATCATCTTTGCGCCTGTGCAGCGCAGGTTGCAGATCAAGTTCAACTGGTCACGCAACCTTACCTCCCTGTGCACCCTGACAATCTGTCTGGTGATTGCGATTCTGCCAGTGATCGTCATCAGCGCCTTGCTGGTTCAGGAGGGCACCACGCTGTACAAGAATGTCGAGACCGGGCAACTGGATATCGCCGGTTATCTCGCCGAGTTCAAGGACCTGCTGCCGCATTCGATCCAGGCACTGCTCGACCGACTGGGCATGGGCGATCTTGAAGGATTGCGCGACAAGATCACCAAAGGGGCAATGCAGGGCAGTCAGTATCTGGCGACTCAAGCGTTCAGCTTCGGGCAGGGCACCTTCGATTTCGTGGTGAGCGTGTTCATCATGTTGTACCTGCTGTACTTCTTCCTGCGAGATGGGCAGGAGTTGGTACGCAAGATACGTACGGCCTTTCCGTTGGGCGAACAGCAGAAGCGTCGTCTGCAACTCAAGTTCACTCGAGTGGTACGTGCCACGGTCAAGGGCAACGTCGTGGTCGCGGTAACGCAAGGTGCGCTGGGCGGTTTTATCTTCTGGGCGCTGGACATCCCGAGTGCGTTGCTGTGGGCGGTGATCATGGCCTTCCTGTCGCTGTTGCCCGCTGTAGGGGCGGGGATTGTCTGGGCGCCAGTGGCTGTCTACTTCCTGCTCAGTGGCATGATCTGGCAAGGTGTAGTGCTGGGGTTGTTCGGTGTTTTCGTGATCGGTCTGGTGGATAACGTGCTGCGTCCGATCCTGGTGGGCAAGGACACGAAAATGCCGGACTACCTGATCCTGATTTCAACGCTGGGTGGTATGTCGGTCTTTGGTCTGAACGGCTTTGTGATAGGGCCTCTGGTGGCTGCGCTGTTCATCTCCAGCTGGGGTTTGTTCAGCGGTGCCAAGAAGCCGATGAAGCTGCCGGGCTAGTTTTCCAGAGACAAAAAAAACCCTGCTGAATGGCAGGGTTTTTTGTTTCTGGATGATCAGCCTGCTACATGCAGACCGGCATTGACCACCAGATCGAGCAGCGGTTGCGGGTACACACCCAGCACGAATGTCAGGATCGCGACGGCCAGCAGCATAACGCCGCCAGTGCGCTGCGCCCAGTTGATCGCTGCATCGTGGCGTGGAAGCTTGTTGTCGACCAGATACATGGTGACCATCACTCTCAGGTAATAGAACACGCCAATGGCGCTACCGATCACCAGTGCTCCGATAAGCCACCACAGTTGCGACTCGACACCGGTGGCAATGATGTAGAACTTGCCGATGAAGCCTGCGGTAAGCGGGATACCTGCCAGCGACAGCATCATCAGGGTCATGACTGCCGTCAGGTACGGACGACGCCAGAACAGCCCGCGGTATTCGAACATCGCATCGGCATCACGTCCGCTGTAAGGCGAAGACATCATGGTGATCACACCGAAGCTGCCTAGCGAGGTCAGCACGTAAGTTGCCAGATAGACACCAATCGCCTCGACCGCCATGCCTTTGCTGGCCACCAGCGCAATCATCAGGTAACCGAAGTGGGCGATGGAGGAGTAGCCCAGCAGACGCTTGAGGTTGGTCTGAGTCAGCGCCAACAGGTTGCCGACCAGGATCGACGCTACGGCGATGACTGCCAGCACGTCATGCAGTACGCCACTGCTGGCTGCCGGTGAAATCTGGAACAGACGCACCAGCACGGCAAACACTGCCACCTTGCTGGCCGTAGCCAGGAAGGCCGCTACCGGCGCAGGAGCGCCTTCGTAGACGTCCGGTGTCCACAGGTGGAAAGGCACCAGCGACAGTTTGAATGCAAGGCCCACAACCATCATGCCCAGACCCAGGCTGGCAATCGGGCTTGGCATCCCTGTCGCGGCAATGGCTTTACCAATGCCCTCGAAGCTCAGCGAGCCGGCTTCTGCGTACAGCAGCGCCATGCCGAACAGCAGGAACGCTGAACCTGCAGCCGATAGCACCATGTACTTGATGCCGCCTTCCAGCGAGCGCTTGTTGAAGAAGGCATACGCCACCAGACCGTAGACCGGCACCGAGAGCAGCTCCAGACCAATGAACAGCCCGGCCAGGTGTTGAGCGCTGACCAGCACCAGACCACCGGCAGCCGCCAGCAGGATCAGCAGGTAAAGCTCTTCACGGTTGCCTGGATACCCAGCCTTGCCGTCACCCAGATAGGCGTGTGCCATGGTCACACAGGCCAGGGTAGAGGCAAGGATGATTGCCATGTAAAGGCAGGCAAAGTTATCGATGTGCAGCAGTGGTGTCACGACCAGTGGGGCAACTTTCAGTGCCGGATAGATCGACAGCAGGGCCAGGTTGAGACCTGCTACTGAAAGCAGGAACGTTTGCGAGTGATTGCGGCGCCATGCGATCGCCAGCATCACCACTACAACGGTGAGGCTGGTGATCAGCAGTGGCGCAAGCGCAATAAAGTGTTGAATCGTCAGGTCCATAGCGCTCTTACCGGGCCGAAGCGAGTTGAGTGAAGGCAGTGCCTAGCCATTGCTGCACGCCGTGCATGGTCGCTGCCGATGTGTCGAGGAACGGCTGCGGGAAAACCCCGAGCACGACCAGCAACACCGCAAGGCCCAGCACCATGATCATTTCACGTCCGTCCATGCCCTTCAGAACCTCGTCGGACTTCGACGGGCCGAAGTAGGCGCGGTGGATCATGATCAGCGAGTAGACAGAGCCGAACACCAGGCCGGAGGTAGCGATCGCCGTGATCCATGGTGAGCTGGCGAAGCTGCCCAGCAGAATCAGGAACTCACCTACGAAGTTACCAGTGCCCGGCAGACCCAGAGAGGCGGCGGCAAAGAACAGGCTGATGGCCGGGATGTAGGCGATACGCGACCACAGGCCGCCCATCTCGCGCATGTCACGAGTATGCAGGCGCTCGTACAGCTGACCACTGAGAATGAACAGTGCCGCAGCCGACAGGCCGTGGGCGATCATCTGGATCAGTACGCCTTGCAGCGCTTGCTGGCTGCCGGAGTAGATGCCGATCAGTACAAAGCCCATGTGCGAGACGCTGGAGAACGCGATCAGGCGCTTGATATCGGTCTGGGCAAACGCCAGGAAAGCGCCGTAGAAGATACCGACCAGGCCCAGCGTCATTGCAATCGGTGCGAACTCGGCCGATGCGTTGGGGAACAGCGGAAGGGCAAAGCGCAGCAGACCGTAAGCCGCCGTCTTCAGCAGGATACCCGCCAGGTCGACGGAGCCTGCAGTCGGTGCCTGGGCATGCGCATCCGGCAGCCAGGAGTGCAACGGCACCACCGGCAGCTTCACGGCAAAGGCAATAAAGAAGCCCAGCATCAGGATATATTCGGTACCCGGTGCCAGTTTGGTCTTCAGCAGGTCGGCGTAGGCAAAGGTGATCACGCCGGTCTGATTGAAGTGCACCAGCACCAGACCCAGGATCGCCACCAGCATGATCAGGCCGCTGGCCTGAGTGAAGATGAAGAACTTGGTGGCTGCGTAGATACGGGTTTTCTTCCCATCCGAAGAACTGTGACCCCAGAGCGCGATGAGGAAATACATCGGCACCAGCATCATTTCCCAGAAGAAGAAGAACATGAACAGGTCGATGGCCAGGAACACGCCGACCACACCGCCCAGAATCCACATCAGGTTCAGGTGGAAGAAGCCTACCTTGCGCTGGATTTCCTTCCACGAGCACAGTACCGACAACACGCCGAGCAGGCCGGTCAGCAGGATCATCAGCAAAGACAGGCCATCGAGTGCCAGATGCACGTCGATGCCGAAGCGGGTGATCCACGGGTGGTGGAATTCCAGGGTCCAGGTCGGATCGGCACCCGGCACCGGCGCGTAGCCGAAGTTGCCGGTAGCCCACAGCCAGAGGCCGAGAACCAGTTCCAGGGTCATTGTCAGCAACGCAATCCAGCGCGGCAGGGTAGAGCCGAAGCGCTCACCTAGCCAGCACAGCAGGCCGCCTATGAAGGGGATCAGGATTAGCCAGGGCAGAATCATGACGGGCTCAATTCCTTTCGCAAATTCGCAAGGTTCATATCAGATCGCAACCAGAACGACGGCACCGAGTACCAGAACGGCACCCACGGCGATCGAGGCAGCATACCAACGCAACTGGCCGGTCTCGGTGCGGCTCATGGTGTCATGACCGCCTTTGACCAGACGTGGGATCAAGCCGATGGTGCGGTCGAACGGATCACTACGCAGTACATGGCTGATTGCCAGATACGGCTTGACGAACAGCTTGTCGTAGATCCAGTCGAAGCCCCATGCCGCGAACCACCAGGCCGAGAGGAAACGGCCCGGAGCGCTGTTGGCGATAGCCGTCGCCAGGCGGCGCTTGCCGAGAAACAGCAGCGCTGCCAGCAGGATACCGGCCAGGGCGATGGCGCCAGAGGCGATTTCCAGACTGTGTTTGGCTTCGCCACCGGCATGGCCGACGCTCTGCGGTAGAACACCTGCCAGTGGCGGGGTGATCAGCGCGCCAATGAACGTCGACAGCACGATCAGTACCGACAGCGGCAACCAGTGAGCGATACCGTGACCTGCGTGTGCTTCGGTCTTGGCTTCACCGTGGAACGCGATGAAGATCAGACGGAAGGTGTACAGCGACGTCATGAACGCGCCCACCAGACCGGCATACAACAGGCCATTGTTACCGCTGGCGAATGCTTCCCAGAGAATTTCATCCTTGGAGTAGAAGCCTGCCGTCAACAGCGGCAGGGCAGCCAGTGCTGCACCGCCGACGATGAAGCTGGCATAGGCCAATGGCAGTTTCTTCCAAAGGCCGCCCATCTTGAAGATGTTCTGCTCGTGATGGCAGGCAACGATCACCGCACCGGAAGCCAGGAACAGCAGCGCCTTGAAGAAGGCGTGTGTCATCAGGTGGAAAATCGCGCCTTCCCATGCGCCTACGCCCAATGCCAGGAACATGTAACCGATCTGGCTCATGGTCGAGTAGGCGAGGATACGCTTGATGTCGGTCTGCACCAGTGCGGCGAAACCCGCCAGAACCAGCGTCACGCCGCCGACAATGCCGACCAGATGCAGTATGTCCGGTGCCAGTGCGAACAGGCCGTGAGTCCGCGCAATCAGGTAGACGCCCGCGGTAACCATGGTTGCTGCGTGAATCAGTGCCGAAACCGGTGTAGGACCGGCCATCGCATCTGCCAGCCAGGTTTGCAGTGGCAGTTGTGCCGATTTACCGACAGCACCGCCCAGCAGCATCAACGTTGCCAGCACGATCCAGAAATCGCCGACTTTGAAGTGCTCCGGTGCCTTGACCAGCAACTCCTGCACATTGAGCGTACCCAATTGCTGAAACAGGATGAACAGGCCTATGGCCATGAACACGTCGCCGATACGCGTAACGATAAATGCCTTGAGTGCTGCGTTGCCGTTGTTACGGTTGCTGTAATAGAAACCGATCAACAGGTAGCTGCACAGGCCCACACCTTCCCAACCGAAGTAGAGGAACAGCAGGTTGTCGCCCAGAACAAGGAACAACATGCTGGCAATGAACAGGTTGGTGTAGGAGAAGAAGCGCGAGTAGCCCGCTTCACCGCGCATGTACCAGGACGCAAACAGGTGAATCAGGAAACCGACGCCAACCACTACGCCCAGCATCGTGACGGACAGACCGTCCAGATACAGCGCGAAGTTGGGTTGGAAGCCATCAACGTCCATCCAGCGCCACAGCACCTGGGTGTAGTGACCACCTTCCGGTGGTGCCACGTTGAACTGCCAGATGACCCAGGCCGTGACAATGGCTGACAGGCCGATAGAGCCGACGCCAATCAGCGCCGCGAGGTTTTCCGAGATGCGTCCGCGAGAGAACGACAGCAGCAGAAAACCGATGAGGGGGAATACGAAAGTCAGAAAGAGAAGATTCATCCGCGCATCTCGCTGGCAGCATCGATATCGAGAGTGTGGAAGCGGCGATACAGTTGCATAAGGATCGCCAGGCCGATACTGGCCTCGGCTGCCGCAAGGCTGATCACCAGGATGAACATGACCTGCCCATCCGGTTGCGCCCAACGACTGCCGGCAACTACGAACGCCAGTGCAGAGGCGTTCATCATGATTTCCAGACTCATCAAAACGAAGAGAATGTTACGGCGCACCATCAGGCCGACCAGACCCAGGCAGAACAGGACCCCGGCGACCGCCAGACCGTGCTCAAGAGGGATAGCATTCATTGGCTTGGCTCCTTGGCCTCGTTGCGGCCCAGATGGAATGCCGTGACGGCTGCAGCAAGCAGCAGCATCGAGGCGAGTTCCACCACCAGCAGATAAGGCCCGAACAGGCTGATGCCGACCGCCTTGGCGTCGACTGTGGTGTGACCGATTGCAGCGCCGGTTGGATTGGCGAACAGTACGTACAGTAACTCGGCCAGCAACAGCGTGCCGAGAATCACCGGACCAATCCAGATGCCGGGTTTGAGCCATGCACGCTCTTGCTGAACCGAGGCTGGGCCGAGGTTCAGCATCATCACCACAAACACGAACAGGACCATGATCGCGCCCGCATAGGCAATGACTTCCAACACACCGGCAAACGGCGCACCGAGGCTGAAAAAAGTCATGGCCACAGCGATCAGCGAGATGATCAGGTAGAGCAGGGCATGCACCGGATTCGTGTTGGTGATCACCCGCAGGGTTGACACAACAGCGATACCGGATGCGAAGTAGAAAGCGAATTCCATCTTTACTTCCTTAAGGCAGCAAGCTCTTGACGTTGATCGGCTCGGCTTCATTCTGTGCGGAGCCCTTGGGCTTACCGCCGATGGCCATACCGGCAACGCGATAGAAGTTGTAGTCAGGGTTCTTGCCGGGACCAGAGATCAGCAGATCTTCCTTCTCGTACACCAGATCCTGACGCTTGAAGTCGGCCATCTCGAAGTCCGGCGTAAGCTGGATTGCGGTAGTCGGACACGCTTCTTCACACAGGCCGCAGAAAATGCAGCGCGAGAAGTTGATGCGGAAAAAGTCCGGGTACCAGCGTCCGTCCTCTGTCTCGGCCTTCTGCAGCGAAATACAGCCGACCGGGCATGCCACTGCACACAGGTTGCAGGCTACGCAGCGCTCTTCGCCGTCGGGGTCGCGGGTCAGAACGATGCGGCCACGGTAGCGGGGCGGCAGATATACCTGTTCTTCGGGATATTGCAGGGTGTCGCGTTTGCGGAAGCCGTGGCCGAAGACCATGACCAGGCTGCGCAACTGGGTACCTGTACCCTTAACGATGTCACCAATATATTTGAACATGGGTCAAATCCTCACTGAACCGAGCCTGCCGGTGTGTTCAACAACACAATCGCAGCAGTCACCAGCAAATTGATCAGGGTCAGCGGCAGACAGAACTTCCAGCTGAAATCCAGGACCTGGTCATAACGCGGGCGCGGGATGGAAGCGCGCAGCAAGATGAACAGCATGATGAAGAACGCGGTTTTCAAGGCGAACCAGAAGAATGCCAGCGATGGCAGAATGTCGAACGGGCCGTGCCAGCCACCGAAGAACAGCGTGACCAGCAGCGCCGAGATCAAGATGATCCCGATGTATTCGCCCACGAAGAACATCCCCCATTTCATGCCGGCATATTCAATATGGTAGCCGTCAGCCAGTTCCTGCTCGGCTTCCGGTTGGTCGAACGGGTGGCGGTGAGTCACCGCAACACCCGCGATGAAGAATGTACAGAAGCCGAAGAACTGCGGAATGATGAACCACAGGTTCTGCGCCTGATATTCAACGATGTCACGCATATTGAACGAACCGACCTGAACCACGATGCCCATCAGCGCAAGGCCCATGAACACTTCGTAGGATACGGTTTGTGCCGAAGCACGCAGGCTGCCCAGCAGGGCGAACTTGTTATTACTCGACCAGCCGGCGAACAGCACCGCATACACCGACAGACCCGCCATGGCGAAGAAGAACAGCAGACCGATGTTCAGGTCCGCCACACCCCATGTCGGGGTAATCGGGATGACTGCGAAGGCAATCAACAAGGCGCTCATTGCAACAACGGGGGCCAGGGTGAAAATCACCTTGTCGGCGAACGGCGGATTCCAGTCTTCCTTGAAGAACATTTTCAGCATGTCGGCTGCAATCTGGAACATGCCGAACGGGCCTACTCGGTTCGGACCATAACGGTCTTGCCACCAACCCAGCAAACGACGTTCCACAAAGCTCAGCAGCGCACCGCAGACCACCACGGCCAGTAGCACGACAATGGCTTTGACGGCCGCAATGATTGCGTCGATCACATCAGGGGTAAACCAGGTCATTGCGCTGCCTCCTGCAGACCGTCAACTGACTTGCCGAAGATCGCTGGCGGAATGCCTGGCAGCCCGGACGGCAATGCCACAAGGCCCGCGCCCAGTTCTTCGTTGATGCGCAACGGCAAGGTCAGCAATTCACCGCCAACGCTCAAGGAAAGCAGGGCACCATCGTTGACACCCAGGCGATCGGCTTCGGATTTGGCCAGCGCTACATAAGCCTGCGGGATACGTTCCTGAACCGGAGCGGCCAGAGACGAAGTTTCATCGCTGCCGAACAGATGAAAGAACGGCACGACCTGCCAGGTGCCGCGCTCTGGAGAGAACGCACGTGGCACGCTGGAGAACCATGACAGACCGTCGCCCTGGCTTTCGATCAGGCGTGTGCCCGGGTCGCCAGCGCGCAAGTGGCCACCGACTTCGTCCTGGAATTTGTTCCAGGCCTGCGGCGAGTTCCAACCCGGAGACCAGGCGAACGGCACTTGCTGACGAGGTTCGGCGGAACCTGAATAACCTTCCATGGAGAAGGAGAAGGCTGTATCGATGTCTTGCGAGGTGCGCGGCTCATGTACGCTGATGTTGGCGCGCATCGCCGTGCGACCACTGTAACGCAGTGGTTCACGAGCCAGTTTAAGGCCCTTGATCCGGAACGAGGCAGACGGCGCAGCGTTGACGATACCCGCCAGTTGCGGGGTGCTGCTGGCGCAGGCTTCGGTGACGTGATCGAGTTGCGTCCAGTCGACCGGCTTGCTCAGCAAGGTGGCGCGCAGGGCACGCAACCAGCGCCAGCCTTCGTGAACCAGAATGCTGGCATCCAGGTAGGTCGGATCAAACACCTGGAAGAAGCGCTGAGCGCGGCCTTCCTGGCTGACCAGCGTGCCGTCGCCTTCAGCGAAGCTGGCAGCGGGCAGAACCAGATGCGCACGATCACTGGTCGGGGTTTTCTGGTGGTCGGCGACGATCACGACTTTCGCAGCGCTCAGCGCAGCGTCGACAATTTTGGCGTCTACACGGCGATACAGATCGTTTTCCAGTACCACGATGGCGTCGGCCTGACCGGAAATCACTGCTTGCAGGGCGGCATCGACAGAATCGCCACCAAACATCGCCAGACCCATGCTGTTGGCTTCCGGCACGATCAGGCTGATGGAGCCTTGCTTGTCACGCAGCTTCAAGGCCTTGGCAATGTTTGCCGCCGCCTCGATCAGCGCTGTCGAACCCAGCGAGCTGCCGGAAATGATCAGCGGACGTTTGGCCGCGAGCAGGGCATCGGCAATACGTTGCGCCAGTTCTAGCGCCTCGCTGTCCAGACCTTCTACGGCCGGGGCGCTGGCGTCCAGTGCATGGGCAACGGCGAAACCGATGCGAGCCAGGTCGTCAGGTGCAGCGTGCACGCATTCTTCTGCGATATCGTCGAGACGAGTCTCGGCGAGGCTGGCAATGAACAGCGGGTTAAGTTCGTGCTGGCCAATGTTCTTCACGGCAGCGTCGAGCCACGGCTGGACTTTCATCGCCGCAGCCATGTCTTCAGCCTTGCCCTTGACGGCCTGACGCAGGCCCAGGGCCATACGTGCAGCGGTCTGGGTCAGGTCTTCGCCGAGCACGAAAATGGCATCGTGATCTTCGATGTCACGCAGGGTCGGGATCGGCAGCGGACTATCGTTCAGGACCTTGAGGATCAGCCTGATACGCTCCAGCTCACCGGCTTCGATACCGCTGTAGAAATGCTCGGCTCCGACCAGTTCACGCAGTGCGTAGTTGCTTTCGAGGCTGGCGCGAGGAGAGCCGATACCGACGATGTTACGGCCGCGCAGCAGGTCCGCTGCCTTGTCCAGTGCTTCGTCAAGGCTCAGTTTGACCTGGCCTTCAGCGAGCAGTGGCTGACGTGGACGGTCTGTGCGGTTGACGTAGCCGTAGCCGAAACGGCCGCGGTCGCAGAGAAAGTACTGGTTGACCGAGCCGTTGTAGCGGTTTTCGATACGGCGCAATTCACCGTAACGCTCACCTGGGCTGATGTTGCAGCCGCTGGAGCAACCGTGGCAGATGCTTGGCGAGAACTGCATGTCCCACTTGCGGTTGTAGCGCTCGGAGTGGGTCTTGTCGGTGAACACACCGGTCGGGCAGACCTCGGTGAGGTTGCCGGAGAACTCGCTTTCCAGTGTGCCGTCTTCAACGCGACCGAAGTAAACATTGTCGTGAGCGCCGTAAACGCCCAGGTCAGTGCCGCCTGCGTAGTCTTTATAGAAACGTACGCACCGATAACAGGCGATGCAACGGTTCATCTCATGCGCGATGAACGGCCCCAGCTCCTGATTCTGGTGAGTACGTTTAGTGAAGCGATAACGGCGCTCGTTGTGCCCGGTCATCACGGTCATGTCCTGCAGGTGACAGTGACCGCCTTCTTCACAGACCGGGCAGTCGTGCGGGTGGTTGGTCATCAGCCATTCGACAACACTGGCCCGGAAGGCCTTGGACTCTTCATCTTCGATTGAGATCCAGGTGTTGTCGGTGGCTGGCGTCATGCAGGACATGACGATACGACCGCGTGTGTCGTTCTCGTCGGTGTACTGCTTGACCGCGCACTGGCGACAGGCGCCAACGCTGCCAAGGGCAGGGTGCCAGCAGAAATAAGGGATATCGAGGCCCAGCGACAGACATGCCTGTAACAGGTTGTCTGCACCATCGACTTCGAGCGCTTTGCCGTCTACGTGAATAGTAGCCATGGTTCAAAGGTCTTCGTTGGCCCGTTGTCAGCGGGCGTGGCTAATGGAATCTCGGTAGTACCCGTATCGTTCAGCCCGGAGGGCGTCAGCAGGTACGAGGACGGCAGCCCGAACAGCCGCCGGCCGTTGTGTCTTGTTATGCGCCGACCACGGTCGGACTTTTGCCCGGGACGAGCGTGGTTGCGCTGGCTGGCGCAATACCGGCTTCGAACTCCGAACGGAAATACTTGATCGCGCTGCCCAGCGGTTCAACAGCGCCCGGTGCATGAGCGCAGAAGGTCTTGCCTGGGCCGAGGAAATTGACCAGACCCAGCAGGGTTTCGATATCCCCCGGCTGCCCCTGACCCTTCTCGATGGCACGAAGCATTTTCACGCTCCATGGCAAACCGTCGCGGCATGGGGTGCAGAAGCCGCAGGACTCCTGAGCGAAGAACTCTTCCATGTTGCGCAGCAGTGAAACCATGTTGACCGAATCGTCGACGGCCATCGCCAGACCGGTGCCCATCCGGGTACCGACCTTGGCAATACCGCCTGCGTACATCTGGGCGTCCAGATGCTCTGGCAGCAGGAAACCCGTACCGGCGCCGCCGGGTTGCCAGCACTTGAGCTTGAACCCATCGCGCATGCCGCCGGCGTAGTCTTCGAACAGTTCGCGAGCCTGTACGCCAAATGGCAGCTCCCACAAACCCGGGTTTTTAACCTTGCCGGAGAAGCCCATTAGCTTGGTGCCGTGGTCTTCACTTCCTTCGCGGGCCAGCGACTTGTACCAGTCGTTGCCGTTGTTGACGATGGCGGGCACGTTGCACAGGGTTTCGACGTTGTTTACACAGGTCGGTTTGCCCCAGACGCCTACGGCAGCAGGGAAGGGCGGCTTGGAGCGCGGGTTGGCGCGGCGGCCTTCCAGCGAGTTGATCAGAGCGGTTTCTTCACCGCAGATGTAACGACCGGCACCGGTGTGTACGAACAGTTCAAAGTCGAAGCCGGTGCCGAGGATGTTCTTGCCCAGCAGGCCGGCAGCCTTCGCTTCGGCCACGGCGCGGTTCAAGTGCTTGGCGACCGTTACGTATTCTCCACGCAGGAAGATGTAGCCACGATAGGCTTTCAACGCACGGGCACTGATCAGCATGCCCTCGACCAGCAGATGGGGCAGTTGCTCCATCAGCATGCGGTCTTTCCAGGTGTTGGGTTCCATCTCATCCGCATTGCACAGCAGATAGCGGATGTTCATGGATTCGTCTTTGGGCATCAGGCCCCATTTGACGCCGGTAGGGAAGCCCGCACCGCCGCGGCCTTTGAGGCCCGAGTCCTTGACCGACTGGACGATATCGTCAGGCGACTGTTGCGTCAGCGCCTTGCGCGCTGCTGCATAACCGTCTTTGGCCTGATACTCGTCGAGCCAGACCGGCTCGCCGTCGTCACGCAGACGCCAAGTCAGCGGATGGGTTTCTGCCGTGCGCGCAATGCGGTTGGCAGGGCCGAAGGAAGTGATGGTCATAGGTAACCCTCCAGCATCTTGGCAACGCCAGCAGGCTGTACATCGCCGAAAGTGTCGTCGTCGACCATCACGGCCGGCGCCTTGTCACAGTTGCCGAGGCAGCAGACCGGCAGCAAGGTGAAGCGACCGTCAGCGGTGGTCTGACCCAGGCCGATGCCCAGTGAGCTCTTGATCTCGTCGACCACGTTTTCGTGGCCGCCGATGAAGCACACCATGCTGTTGCAGACGCGAATGATGTGACGTCCGACCGGCTGGCGGAAGATCTGGCTGTAAAAGGTTGCAACACCTTCGACGTCGCTGGCGGGGATGCCGAGCAAATCGCCGATTGCGTAGATGGCACCATCGGGCACCCATCCACGCTCTTTCTGAACGATCTTCAGGGCCTCGATGGAAGCCGCACGTGGGTCTTCGTAGTGATGCATCTCGTGCTCGATGGCCGAGCGCTCGGTTTCGCTCAGGGCGAAACGGTCAGTCTGGATTAGCGGGCTATTCATGCTTAGCGGTCCACGTCGGCCATAACGAAATCGATACTACCCAGGTACGCGATCAAGTCCGCGACCATGCTGCCTTTGATCACCGAAGGGATCTGCTGCAGGTGCGGGTAACTCGGGGTGCGGATCCGGGTACGGTAGCTCATGGTGCCGCCGTCGCTCGTCAGGTAATAGCTGTTGATACCCTTGGTCGCTTCGATCATCTGGAAGGACTCGTTGGCCGGCATGACCGGGCCCCACGAAACCTGCAGGAAGTGCGTGATCAGGGTTTCGATGTGCTGCAGGGTGCGCTCTTTCGGTGGCGGCGTGGTCAGCGGATGATCCGCCTTGTACGGGCCTTCCGGCATGTTGCGCATACACTGATCGATGATCTTGATGCTCTGGCGCATCTCTTCTACGCGGACCATGCAGCGGTCGTAAGCGTCGCCGTTCGCGGCCAGCGGTACTTCAAACTCGAAGTTCTCGTAGCCGGAGTAAGGGCGTGCCTTGCGCAAGTCGAAATCGCAGCCGGTGGAGCGCAGGCCTGCACCGGTGACGCCCCATTCCAGGGCCTCTTTGGTGTTGTACGCGGCAACGCCCACGGTACGACCCTTGAGGATGCTGTTCTGCAGGGCAGCCTTGGTGTATTCGTCGAGGCGCTTGGGCAGCCAGTCGACGAAGTCCTTGACCAGTTTTTCCCAGCCACGAGGCAGGTCGTGGGCAACCCCCCCGATGCGATACCAGGCCGGATGCAGACGGAAACCGGTAATGGCTTCGATCACGGTGTAGGCTTTCTGGCGGTCGGTGAACGTAAAGAACACCGGCGTCATGGCACCCACGTCCTGGATGTAGGTACCCAGGAACAGCAGATGGCTGGTGATACGGAAGAACTCGGCCATCATGATGCGGATGACGTCGACCTTTTCCGGCACCTTGATGCCTGCCAGTTTTTCGACCGAGAGTACGTAAGGCAGGTTGTTCATCACCCCGCCGAGATAATCGATGCGGTCGGTGTACGGGATGAAGCTGTGCCAGGACTGACGCTCGGCCATCTTCTCTGCACCTCGGTGGTGGTAGCCGATGTCCGGAACGCAGTCGACGATTTCTTCGCCATCCAGCTGCAGAATGATACGGAACGCACCGTGAGCGGAAGGGTGGTTCGGCCCGAGGTTGAGGAACATATAGTCCTCGTTCGCGCCAGAACGTTTCATGCCCCAGTCTTCCGGACGGAAACGTGCGGCTTCCTCTTCCAGTTGCTGTTTGGCGAGTGTCAGGCTGTAGGGGTCAAACTCCGTCGCGCGGGCAGGGAAGTCCTTGCGCAGCGGGTGACCTTCCCAGGTTGGCGGCATCATGATGCGGCTTAGATGCGGGTGTCCCGGAAAGTCGATTCCGAACATGTCCCAGACTTCGCGCTCATACCAGTTGGCATTTGGCCAGATACTGGTGATGGTTGGCACACTCAGGTCGCTTTCAGACAGCGCTACCTTGATCATCACGTCGCTGTTTCGCTCGATCGACAGCAGGTGATAGAACACGGTGAAATCTGCACCGGGCAGGCCGCGACGGTTGGTACGCAGACGCTCGTCCACGCCATGCAGGTCATAGAGCATGGAGTAGGGTTTGGGAACGTTGCGCAGGAACGTCAGAATTTCAAACAGCCGCGCGCGCTCGACCCACAGCACCGGCATGCCGGTGCGGGTTGGCTGGGCAGTGAACGCCTCGGCGCCAAAACGGTTGTTCAGTTCAACGACGACGTCTTGGTCGTCAGCCTTGTAAGGCGGGATGTACAGAGCGTTGTCTGCAGTCATAGGTCTCAATCACTTCGGTCAACGTACAGAATCAACCCCGGTTCCTGTCTTTTTTATAAGAAGAACGGGCTGGATCAGACTTCGTCGGGGCTGCGCAGGTTGGTCACCTGAATACGCTGTTCGCGGCGCTGTTCCTTTTGCGACGGCATCTCGGCGCGGTATACGCCTTGATCGCCAACGACCCAGGAAAGAGGGCGACGCTCCTTGCCGATGGATTCCTGCAGCAGCATCAAGCCTTGCAGAAATGCTTCGGGGCGGGGCGGGCAGCCGGGCACGTAGACATCCACGGGAAGGAATTTGTCCACCCCCTGGACCACTGAGTAGATGTCGTACATGCCACCGGAGTTGGCACATGAACCCATGGAGATGACCCACTTGGGTTCGAGCATTTGCTCGTAGAGACGCTGGATGATCGGTGCCATCTTGATGAAGCAGGTACCGGCAATGACCATGAAATCCGCCTGCCGTGGCGACGCCCGGATAACTTCCGCACCGAAACGCGCGATATCGTGAGGGGCCGTGAAGGCGGTGGTCATTTCCACATAGCAGCACGACAGGCCGAAATTGTAGGGCCACAGGGAGTTTTTACGTCCCCAGTTGACCGCACCATTCAGCACGTCTTCCAGCTTGCCCATGTAGATGTTTTTGTGGACTTGATCTTCTAACGGATCGGAAACGGTTTCCCGTTTGCCGATGGGGTACTGCTCGTTAGGAGCGTCCGGGTCGATCCTGGTGAGATTATATTGCATCGCCAAAGCCTCATTGTTTCAGCTTCGCTTGCCGATTACGGCGACCTTCAGGAGCCCAGTCAAGAGCGCCAACCCGCCATAGGTAGACAAGACCTGCCAACAGAATTGCTATGAAAACGAGAGCTTCGACGAATCCGGTCCAGCCGCTTTCGCGAACGGACACAGACCAGGCAAAGAGAAAGAGGGCTTCGATGTCAAAGATCACGAAGAGCATCGCGACCAGATAGAATTTTGCGGAGAGCCGCAGACGCGCACTGCCGGTAGGCAGCATGCCGGATTCGAAAGGTTCGTTCTTGCTGCGGCCCCAGGCCTTGCTTCCGAGCAGGCTGGACAGGCCGAGCATGAAGGCGCAGAGGCCTACAACACCCAAAAGGAAAATGGCGAAGCCCCAGTTGTGGGCAATCAGACCTGTCGATTCGGGCATGCTGTCAGTCCTTGTTAGAGAGCAAAGGTCTCTGTGCTTGATAAAGAGTCGAGGCAGTGACGAAATGTCGCAGTGCGGTCAACGGATTGATTTTATGTGCAAACAGTTGGCAAGTAAATTTTCTACATGAAATTTATTTACGAAATTAATCGCCCGCCGTTCTTTATCAGGGCTGTAAGGCATGCCAGCCGGGCGTCAGCAAGGTTTTGGCTAATTATGTTTCTCGGTGACGAAAAGGAACGAAAGGCAATTTGAATGATAATTAATATCATTTAAATGGGCCTGCATAGTTCCCAAAAGGATAGTCGGAGCATAGTTATGCAGGGCACCGCTTATAAAGTGCGGTTTTTGTAGCATCTGTTCGTGAGCTGCACATTGTCCGAAATCAATACAGGCGCTATCTGACACAAAACACAGACCGCCCTTACGGACGGTCTGTGTTTTCAACGCGTTGCGCGGTGTCTCAGTGGAATTGCTCTTCTTCCGTCGAGCCGGTCAGTGCGGTTACCGACGATACGCCGCCCTGAATCACGGTGGTCATGTCATCGAAATACCCCGTGCCCACTTCCTGCTGGTGGGCCACGAAGGTATAGCCCTTGGCAGCATCGGCGAATTCCTGTTCCTGTAGCTTCACGTAGGCAGTCATGTCGTTGCGGGCGTAGTCGTGCGCCAGGTTGAACATGCTGTGCCACATGTTGTGAATGCCCGCCAGGGTTATGAACTGGTGCTTGTAGCCCATGGCGCGAAAGTTCGCGCTGAAACTTGGCGATGGTTACGTCGTCGAGGTTTTTCTTCCAGTTGAAGGACGGCGAGCAGTTGTAGGAAAGCAATTGGTCTGGGTACTCCTTCTTGATTGCTTCGGCGAAGCGGCGTGCCTCGTCCAGATCCGGCTTGGCGGTTTCACACCAGATCAGGTCGGCATAAGGCGCGTAGGCGAGGCCGCGGGAGATTGCCTGATCCAGACCGGCACGTACTTTGTAGAAGCCCTCATGAGTCCGTTCGCCGGTCACGAACGGCTTGTCATAGGGGTCGCAATCGGAAGTCAGCAGGTCGGCAGCGTTGGCGTCGGTGCGGGCCAGAATGATCGTCGGCACACCGGCCACGTCGGCGGCCAGGCGCGCAGCAACCAGTTTTTGAACCGCTTCCTGAGTCGGGACAAGCACTTTGCCGCCCATGTGGCCGCATTTCTTCACCGATGCCAACTGATCTTCAAAATGCACACCGGCGGCCCCCGCCTCGATCATGCTTTTCATCAGCTCGTATGCATTGAGCACGCCGCCGAATCCGGCCTCTGCGTCGGCTACTATTGGCGCGAAATAATCGATATAACCTTCGTCACCCGGAGCCTTGCCAGCTTTCCACTGGATTTGATCGGCGCGGCGGAACGAATTATTGATGCGCTTGACCACGGTTGGCACCGAGTCGACCGGGTACAGCGACTGATCCGGGTACATCGATTCGGCAGAGTTGTTATCGGCAGCAACCTGCCAGCCGGATAGGTAGATGGCCTGAATACCGGCCTTGACCTGCTGCACGGCCTGACCGCCGGTCAGAGCGCCCATGCAGTTGACGAAGTCCTTGTCTGGCCGGAAAGACGGCCTGGCGCCTTGGGTCACCAGGTTCCACAGTTTGTCAGCGCCCAGCCGTGCAAAGGTGTGTTCGGGTTGAACCGAGCCACGCAAGCGGACCACATCGGCTGCGGAGTAAGTACGGGTCACGTTTTTCCAGCGCGGATTTTCGGCCCAGTCTTTTTCGAGAGTGGCTATTTGTTGTTCGCGTGTCAGTGCCATTTTGTAAACCCCGAGAAGTAGGTCTTGATTAGAAGTCCTGCTCCGCCAAAACGCCTCGTTTATCGAAGGCACTGTAGATGGCTGCTCGCTGCTCGGAGAGCGACAGTCAAAGGCTTTTTGCGCAGCCTCCGATCAGCGGGAGCGAGGCAATCATGCCTCGGGGTATCGGGGTCGTCAAACAATTTGTAGTGCTTTTTTGATCTCACTACATAATTGCGTAATCAGACTGGTGAGTCACTAAAAGGCCCGTAGGTGCTGGGTTTCGCGCCAGCGCAGGCTACTCGAGGGTTTCGACCTTTACGCGCAAAATCATGTCGTCGCGACCCTGGGTTGAATAGCGTTGTGCAAGGCCACGCTGATCGGCAACCGATTGATCGCTATTGCTCGCCAGCGTGATCCATTCTCCGAGCCGGCCGCTGACCTGGCTATCGGTACTTTGCACTTTTATGGCATCAGCGCGCTCCTGACTCATGCGGTCATGGTTGGTGCTGATGCTCAGGTGAACGGTATCGCCGGTCACACTGGCAGTGACGTAAAAGCCCTGGGTTACATTGCGATATTCAGTATTGCTTTGGGAGTAGCCATAGGAATCCGTGGACGAGGAGGTCAGCGGAACGCTCTGGCCGATCTGGATAAGTGCTGGCGTACCTTCGCTGGTCTGCACTTGCTGAACGCCGCCCTCACGGCTGGCGGTGCCGTATTCTATGACGCGTGAGCCACTACTGTTGCGCGTTGCGTTATCGCTGGTGTCGACGATAATCAACAGGCGTTTCGGTGCGGTGTCGAGTTGTGCGATAAGGGTGCGAAGTTCTTCAATCTTGCGCGACTCTGCATTGACAATCAGTTGATTGCCATAAGCGCTGACGGAGCCTTCGGTACCTAGAAAGGATTTAGCTACGGGTAGCAGATCGGCACTGGTGCGGTAATTGAGCGGAACGACTTCGGTCGCTGAAAGGGCCTGAGTGCTGAATGCGATCAGCACTGAGGTGATTACCACGTTAAGCAGGTTACGGACTGGCATGATCATTCTCCGCGATAAGCGTGTAAAGCATGAGTTTGCCAGTGTATCGGCTATAGCCGGGCAAGCTGAATGGGCCGCCACAAAAACGCCCTGGCATTTTTCGTCTCGACCTGAAAAGTGTCTAGCGAAAAAGAGCAGGGCGATCATCATGTAGTGCCTTGAAAAACGCCTACATAATCAGGTTTCAGGTGTTTCGCGGCGCATTTCGACGTGCGGTAAACCGGCTTCGAGAAACTCGTCGCTGACCACGGCAAACCCGAAGCGCTGGTAAAACTCGACGGCCTGCACTTGAGCGCTGAGCTTCAGCGGCTCCAGTCCACGTTGTTCGGCCTCGTGGATCACCGCACCGAGCAACGCTTCACCGACTTTCATGCCGCGCCAGTCCTTGAGAACCGACAGCCGACCGATTTCACCGTCGGGCAGCAGGCGAGCGGTGCCTACTGCGTATTCCCCTTCATAGGCGAGAAAATGCACGGCAGTCGCATCTTCAGCGTCCCACTCCAGCTCCGGTGGCACCGATTGCTCGGCGATGAATACCGAATCGCGTATGCGCCGGATGTCGGCGTTGTTTTTCTGCCATTGTGCGACAGCTACGGTGACTTTATTCATCGGCAAATCCCAGACTTCCTTGTTTTACGAGTTCGCAAAGCAGATTGCGTCCATCGTCATCGGCCAACCATTGGCCGAGGTTTTCACTGTGCAATGCGTCGGCGGCACAGATCAGTTTAAGCAATTCGCGCAGACTGCCCGGCAACAGGCGGCTCTGACCACTGGCAAACAGTAGCAGATCGTCGTCGACTTCAGACCAGGCCAGTCTTGCACTCGGGTTGCGAATCAGCACCGCGCCCTGCTCGAGGCTATCGAGCAAGTCGTCTTCCTCCAGTTCCGGGCCGGTCACCAGTTCAGGGTAGCGCGGTTCGGTCATGAACTGGCCGAACCAGGTCAGCAGCAGGCGCTCGTCACTCATGTGTTCGGTCAGCAGCGCTTTGAGTCGGTCCAGCGCATCGTGCTGGATCTGATGCGGATCGCTGACCGGTTGCGCGTCAGCGTCGGTATAGCGCTCTTCATCCGGGATGAACTGGCTGAGGAAATCGGTGAAATGAGTCAGGACCTCGGCAGCGCTTGGCGCGCGGAAACCGACCGAGTAGGTCAGGCAGTCGTCGGCGGCAACGCCGCAGTGAGCCAGACGTGGCGGCAGGTAAAGCATGTCGCCCGGTTCCAGCGTCCACTCTTCGGTTTTTTCGAATTCGGCAAGGATGCGCAGGTCGGCATGCTGCAGCAGCGGGCTTTCTGCATCGCACATTTGGCCGATCTGCCAGTGACGCTTGCCGTGGCCCTGAAGCAGGAACACGTCATAGTTATCGAAATGCGGGCCGACGCTGCCACCTGGTGCGGCGTAGCTGATCATTACATCGTCAATGCGCCAGCTTGGCAGGAAGCGGAAGTTTTCCAGCAGTTCGCTGACTTCCGGAACGAACTGGTCCACCGCCTGCACCAGCAGGGTCCAGTCGCGTTCGGGCAGCTTGCTGAATTCATCCTCCGCAAAGGGACCGCGACGCAGCTCCCAGGGACGCTCACCGTGTTCGAGGACCAGGCGGGATTCGACTTCTTCCTCTAGAGCAAGGCCAGCCAGCTCGTCCGCATCGATCGGGCTTTGAAAGTCCGGCAGAGCCTGGCGGATCAGCAGTGGTTTTTTCTGCCAGTAGTCACGCAGAAAAACGCGTGCACTGATGCCGCCCAGAAGTTGCAGAGGAATATCAGGATTCATGTGTAAGCCCTTGAAATGAAAACGCCCGGCCGGCGTGTGCAATTTTTTGCGTGTCAGATGCGCTTGGCCTGAGCCGCTGCGTTACCGATGTAGTTGGCTGGCGTGAGCTTCTTCAGCTCGGCCTTTGCTTCGGCAGGCATGTCCAGACCGTCGATGAAAGTCTGCAACGCTTCCGGGCCGATGCCCTTGCCGCGTGTCAGTTCTTTCAGTTTTTCGTATGGGTTTTCGATGTTGTAACGACGCATGACGGTCTGAATCGGCTCTGCCAGAACTTCCCAGCACGCGTCCAGATCGGCAGCAATGCGTTGCTCGTTCAGTTCCAGCTTGCTGATGCCTTTGAGGCTGGCTTCATAAGCAATAACGCTGTGGGCAAAACCGACGCCCAGGTTGCGCAGGACGGTGGAGTCAGTCAGGTCGCGCTGCCAGCGAGAGACAGGCAGTTTGCTAGCCAGATGCTGGAACAGCGCGTTGGCGATGCCCAGATTGCCTTCGGAGTTTTCGAAGTCGATCGGGTTGACCTTGTGTGGCATGGTCGACGAGCCGATTTCGCCAGCAATGGTGCGCTGCTTGAAGTAGCCCAGGGATATATAGCCCCAGATATCGCGGTCGAAGTCGATCAGGATAGTGTTGAAACGCGCAATCGCATCAAACAGCTCGGCGATGTAGTCATGCGGTTCGATTTGCGTGGTGTACGGGTTGAAGCCCAGCCCCAGCTCGTCTTCGATGAACGCGCGTGCGTTGGCTTCCCAGTCGATATCGGCATAAGCGGAGAGGTGGGCATTGTAGTTGCCGACCGCACCGTTGATCTTGCCCAGCAAGGGCACTGCGGCGATCTGGTCGATCTGGCGTTCCAGACGGTAAACCACGTTGGCCAATTCCTTGCCCAGCGTGGTCGGGGACGCTGGCTGACCGTGGGTACGCGAGAGCATCGGCACGTCGGCGAAGCGGATCGCCAGTTCACGGATAGCATCGGCAATCTGGCGCATCAACGGCAGCATCACAGTGTCACGGCCTTCACGCAGCATCAGGGCGTGAGACAGGTTGTTGATGTCCTCGCTGGTGCAGGCAAAGTGGATGAACTCGCTGACCTTGTCCAGCTCCGGCAGTTTGGCAGCCTGCTCCTTGAGCAGATACTCAACGGCTTTGACGTCGTGGTTGGTGGTGCGCTCGATCTCTTTCACGCGCTCGGCGTGCTCAACCGAGAAGTCTTCAGCCAGGGTGTCGAGGATGGCGTTGGCTTGCGCAGAGAACGCCGGGACTTCGGTAATCTGCGGGTGGGCCGCCAGACGCTGGAGCCAGCGAACTTCAACCATCACACGGAAACGGATCAGGCCGTATTCGCTGAAAATAGGGCGCAAGGCCTGGGTTTTGCCGGCGTAGCGGCCATCAACAGGGGAAACCGCAGTGAGCGAAGAAAGCTGCATGGGATGCTCTCGGACAGTCGGGCAACGAAAAGGGCGCATATCATACATGAAAAGTCACTCGGACCGGAGCCCGCTGACCAGCGTAGACAGCGCCGTGCCTGTGGTGGTGAAGGTCATTGGTGCGTGGCGGATCAGCCGTGCAGCAATGGGTAGAGTTCTTTCAATAGCTTGCAACGGCTGAACACCAGTTGCCAGCGATGACCGCCAACTTGTCGCCACAGGCGTGCGGAGCGAATGCCTGCCAGCAGGATGGCGCGAATCTTCGACGCGTTGTTCGGTTGCTGCAGGTTGCGCATGTCGCCCTGGACCTGAATGCGTTGGCGCAGGGTGCTCAGGGTGTCTTCATAAAGGGCGCCGGTCGCAGCGATCACGTTTTCGTGAGCGATGCCGAAATGTTCGACCTGAGACTGAATCACCGGGATGCGCCTGCCGATGATTTCGAGCAAGTCGTCGCGCTTGGCCAGCTGTCGCTCCAGGCCGAGCATCGATAGGGCGTAACGCAGCGGTTCGCGCTGCAGTGTTGCAGGGTCGCGTTCCAGAGCGCTGGCCATGGCGCGATAGCCTTCGTGCAGGTTGAGGTCATCGCCGCCGTAGACGTCCAGCGTATCCTTCGGGTCAACCACCAGCAGGCTGCCGAGCATGCAGCTCAGCGCGGCTTCGCTGACCTGTCCGGTCTTGGCGATCCGGTCGACCAGTACGGCGGCCTGAAATACGCCACTCAGAGCGATCAGTTGTTCCTGAATCGGGGTCATCAACGCTTGTCCTTGCTGGTCCAGGGTTCGGCAATTTCGATCACACCGCCGCCCAGACATATTTCGCCATCGTAGAACACCACGGACTGTCCGGGTGTGACGGCCCGCTGCGGATCATCGAATGTGGCTCGGTAGCCGTCGGCGGTCTTTTCCAGTGTGCATGGCTGGTCGCCCTGACGATAACGGACTTTGGCCGTGAGTTTGCGCGGGCTGCTCAGATCAATCGGGTTGACCCAGTAGATTTCCGAAGACACCAGTGCGCGGGAAAACAGCCACGGGTGGTCGTTGCCCTGGCCAACGATCAGTTCGTTGTTGTCCAGATCCTTGACCAGCACGTACCACGGATCATCGCTGGCGTCCTTGAGGCCGCCAATCCCAAGGCCCTGGCGCTGGCCGATGGTGTGATACATCAGGCCGCTGTGACGACCGATGACTTCACCTTCGGTGGTTTTGATCTCTCCAGGCTGGGCGGGCAGGTACTGACGCAGGAAGTCGGTGAAACGGCGTTCGCCAATGAAGCAGATTCCGGTGGAGTCCTTCTTTTTGGCCGTCGCCAGGCCGTGTTTCTCAGCAATGGCACGTACTTCCGGTTTTTCCAGCTCGCCCACCGGAAACAGCGTCCGGGCGATCTGTTCGCCACCGACGGCATGCAGGAAGTAGCTTTGATCCTTGTTCGGGTCCAGGCCCTTAAGCAGCTCGGTGCGGCCATCGGTATCGCGACGGCGCACGTAGTGGCCAGTGGCAATCAGGTCGGCACCCAGCATCAGCGCATAGTCAAGAAACGCCTTGAACTTGATTTCCCGGTTGCAGAGGATGTCCGGGTTGGGGGTGCGCCCGGCCTTGTACTCTTCAAGGAAATGTTCGAAGACATTGTCCCAGTACTCGGCGGCGAAGTTGGCCGTGTGCAGCTTGATGCCGATCTTGTCACACACGGCCTGGGCATCTGCCAGGTCTTCGCGGGCGGTGCAATATTCCGTTCCGTCGTCTTCTTCCCAGTTCTTCATGAACAAGCCTTCCACCTGATAACCCTGCTCCATGAGCAGTACGGCGGAAACGGAAGAGTCCACGCCGCCGGACATGCCGACTATGACGCGCTTCATTTCTGAGTTCGAGGGGGCTGGATCACGCATGGGGATTCAACGGCTGACCTGTAAAAGGACGCGATTCTATCAGGCTGAGGGCGTCGAGTCTCACGCCTTGTCGCGCAGCAGGTCGAGACTGAAATGTTCGGCATTGAGGTAATCGTCCAGGCAGCGCAGTACCAGCTCGCTGCGCCAGCGTTCCTGTTGGGCCAGCAGTTCGTCGCGAGTCAGCCAGACGGCGCCAACGATGCCTTCGTCCAGCTGATATTCAGGGTTATGGCGTATGGCCTTGGCGGCGAAACATATCCGCTGGTAGGTCACGCCGTTGCTCGGCGCGGTGTACAGGTAAATGCCCACCACGCTGGTCAGTTCGACATCCCAGCCGGTTTCTTCAAGAGTCTCCCGCACTGCCGCACGTTGCAGGCTCTCGTTCGGGTCGAGGTGCCCGGCGGGTTGGTTGAGTACGGCGCGTCCGCCTTTCATTTCTTCGACGAACAGGAAGCGTCCCTGATCTTCGACGATGGTGGCGACGGTAACGTGGGCTTGCCAGGTCATGGATTGATCCTCTGCTGCCAGATAAGAATGTTCAGTATGTGGGCTGCCGGTCTGTCTTTGGCTTTAATGCAAAAGCCCCGACACGCGGGCCGGGGCTTTTGGCTGGGCGACGCAGTAATGCGTCGCACCGGTCTCATGCCGCTTACGCTTTCAACGCATCGATAGCTGCGTTGAGAGTGGCGCTTGGGCGCATGGCCTTGCTGGTGACTTCCGGGTTAGGGAAGTAGTAGCCGCCAATTTCCACCGGCTTGCCCTGAACAGCGTTCAGCTCGGCAACGATTTTTTCTTCGTTGTCAGTCAGGGTTTTGGCCAAAGGCGTGAACTGTGCCTTGAGGTCTGCATCGTCGTTTTGGGCAGCCAGTGCCTGAGCCCAGAACAGGGTCAGGTAGAAGTGACTGCCGCGGTTGTCGATGCCGCCAACCTTGCGCGAAGGCGACTTGTTGCGGTCCAGGAACTCGCCAGTGGCCTGGTCGAGGGTCTTGGACAGAACCAGCGCTTTCGGGTTGTTGTAGGCATTGCCCAGATGTTCCAGGGACGCCGCCAGAGCCAGAAACTCGCCAAGCGAATCCCAGCGCAGGAAGTTTTCTTCAACAAACTGCTGCACATGCTTGGGAGCCGAGCCGCCAGCGCCGGTTTCGAACAGACCGCCGCCGTTCATCAGCGGAACGATCGACAGCATTTTCGCGCTTGTGCCCAGTTCCATGATCGGGAACAGATCGGTCAGGTAATCGCGAAGCACGTTGCCCGTTACCGAGATCGTGTCCTTGCCGGCGCGAGTGCGTTCCAGGGTCAGCTTCATCGCGTCGACAGGTGACAGGATCTGGATATCCAGGCCCGACGTGTCGTGGTCGCCCAGGTACTTGCGGACTTTCTCGATCATCACGCTGTCATGGGCGCGAGACGAATCCAGCCAGAAGATAGCCGGTGTGTTGCTGGCGCGAGCGCGGTTGACGGCCAGTTTTACCCAATCCTGGATCGGCGCGTCCTTGGCCTGGCACATGCGCCAGATATCGCCCGCTTCGACGTTCTGTTCCATCAGCAGGTTGCCCTGGCTGTCGGTTACACGAACCACGCCGTTGGTCTGGATGTGGAAAGTCTTGTCGTGGGAGCCATATTCTTCGGCTTTTTGAGCCATCAGGCCAACGTTCGGTACGCTGCCCATAGTGGTCGGGTCGAATGCGCCATTTTTCTTGCAGTCTTCGATGACCGCTTGATAGATGGTGGCGTAGCAGCGATCCGGGATCACTGCCTTGGCATCGTGCAGTTGACCATCTGTGCCCCACATCTTGCCGGAGTCACGGATCATCGCTGGCATCGATGCGTCGACAATTACGTCGCTCGGCACGTGCAGGTTGGTGATGCCCTTGTCGGAGTTGACCATCGCCAGTTGTGGGCGAGTGGCGTAGACCGCTTCGATGTCAGCCTTGATTTCGGCCTGTTTTTCAGCAGGCAGGCTGGTGATGCGCTCGTACAGGTCACCGATGCCGTTGTTCAGGCTGAAGCCGATCTGCTTCAGCGTGTCAGCGTGCTTGGTCAATGCATCCTTGTAGAACTCATCAACGATCTGGCCGAACATGATCGGGTCGGAGATCTTCATCATGGTGGCTTTCAGATGCACCGAGAACAGAACGCCTTGCTTGCGGGCGTCTTCAATCTCGGCGGCAATGAAGCTGCGCAGAGCTTTGGCGCTCATTACCGAGCAGTCAACGACTTCGCCAGCCTTGACGGCGGTTTTTTCCTTCAGAGCGGTGGTGGTGCCGTCCTGAGCGATCAGTTCGATTTTAACGGTGTTGTCGGCTGCGATCTGGGCAGCTTTTTCGCTGCCGTAGAAGTCGCCGTTGCTCATGTGCGCAACGTGGGCCTTGGAGTCGGCGGACCAGGCGCCCATCTTGTGTAGGTGCTTGCGAGCGTAGTTCTTGACCGACAGCGGTGCGCGACGATCGGAGTTGCCTTCGCGCAGCACCGGGTTCACGGCGCTGCCCTTGGTCTTGTCGTAGCGTGCGCGGGTTTCTTTTTCCGCGTCAGTGACAGGGTTTTCAGGGTAGTCGGGAATCTTGTAGCCCTGATCCTGAAGCTCCTTGATGGTCGCCTTCAATTGAGGGACCGAGGCACTGATGTTAGGCAGCTTGATGATGTTGGCTTCTGGCGTAGTGGCCAGTTTGCCCAGCTCGGCGAGATGATCCGGCACTTGTTGATCGGCGCCAAGCGACTCCGGGAAGCTTGAAAGAACACGGCCCGCCAGGGAGATGTCGCGCGTTTCCACGTCGATATCGGAGGAGGCTGTGAAAGCTTCGATAATAGGCAGCAGCGAATAGGTGGCGAGGGCCGGAGCTTCGTCGGTGAAGGTGTAGATGATCTTCGAGCGGTTGGACATTCGTATTAACTCTCTGTTTTGCTGAGCATGCACAAAATCTCGATACGCGCAGGGTATGCACTCTTGCCCACGGTTCGGCCATGGGCCCAGGTCGAGGTTCATTCGCGGTGATGTTGGGTGCATCAGTCGAGCGTCAAGCTGTCAGGCCAGGTAGCGACCCGACGCATTAGGAAGGTTGAGGGTCTGATTTCAGACGGGTCAGCCTTTATGACTCTTCGGTCACGGCGCGAGTATATCAAACCATTGGCGCGAGGCATTAATGCTATGCGTGCTATCGAATAATGAACATCCGCCGTTGGTCGAACGACCAGGATGTCTACGAGTTATCAATCAGGCTTCAAGAGGCGGGATCTGGCGGAGGAGTGGGGCGCTGGTGGCTCTGTCACGGTAGGGGCATCCGCGGTGCAATAACCGCTAATTCGATACCCTGTGGAGTCGCATCGGTTCAAGCTACCAAAGCTGCGGTTTCTCAAGATCCGGTACAGGCTCATTGAGTGTTTCTGATTACTCAGTCAGCTGGCGCGAAAGACCATTGATCTGCTGTCAGGCTGTTTCCATGGAGGATTTCAAGCGTGTGCATGTTCAGGTTCATGCTCAGACGCAGCATGGGTTTCCTTCACAGGCTCACCTGCTTTAGCCAGCAATGGCGCTATATTCACGGCATGCAGCCCTTTTGGCCCCTGAATGATTTCAAAACTGACCGGCTGGCCGGCTTTGAGGGTCTTGTAACCTTCCATCTGGATGGTCGAAAAATGGGCGAACAAGTCGTCATCCGGCTTGCCGTCTTCGATTATGAATCCATAACCTTTTGCATTGTTGAACCACTTGACTTTTCCGTTAAGCATCGCCATATCCCTCTGCAAAGGACTCCGTCAGGAGTATCATCCACTTCAATCCGCCTCCCCAAAAATTTTGGTTGACTGCGCGGACCCTTTTTACCCAATGTGGGCTCTATTGTTTGTAACACCGTTTAGGTATCCTCTGAAAAA
>NZ_LJQT01000407.1:0-384 GCF_001400515.1 Pseudomonas meliae
CTAGCTCCGAAAGGCTATGAATGGGCGAGTCTGCAGGTACCACGATCTGCCCCTCGAGGGCAGGCGCGTCACGGCGACCAAACACCGTCCAGCCCATCTTGTCGCGTTCCGGGCTAAAAAGATGGTTAGTAAAAGCGAAATCAACTTCTTGCGCGAGCACATAACTTGTTGTATCAGAGGATGTCCGCCCTAATTTCAGCGTGAGATTCACGCCGCTTTTGTCGGACACATACTTTATGATTGGATTCCAAAAACTGGCTGAAAGATTAAGGTTGTACTGATTGACAGGCGAAAAATTGTAAACCTTAAGTTCTTCAGACGCGGCCACATTTGACAAGGAAAGCGACAGGACAACCATTATAGCTTTGCAGCCCAGGCATAACT
>NZ_LJQT01000079.1:0-1453 GCF_001400515.1 Pseudomonas meliae
TATCGTTCCTCACGCTCCAGTGAACTGCCCCCAAGAAGTTGGACACCAATCCGACCTCACGGGGGTGTTCAAATGGGTAAGTATTCAGAGCAGTTCAAGCTCACTGTCGTCAAAGCGTATCTTGAAGACAACATGGGCTTTCGTATGGTAGCCCGCCAGTTCTCGATCGATTTCAGCCTGCTTCGACGCTGGGTCGCTAACTACAAGAGTCATGGTCACACCGGCCATCGCAAGCCTGGTCTTCGATACAGCGAAGCTTTCAAGCGCTCAGTGCTTGAGCACAGGCGTGAACACAAGCTATCGCTCCGTCAGGCCGCTGCGCATTTTGGTATCGGGGATCCCGGCCAAATAGTCATTTGGGAAAAGCGGCATTACAGTAGCGGTACAGCCCCGTATGTTCCTGCCAGAAGAAAGCCTGTCGCCATGCCAAAGAAGCCTTATCCCGCCAAACCAGTAACCGCCGACGATACGCAGAAGACGCGCGACCAGTTGATGAGCGAGCTTGAATATCTGCGCATGGAGAACGCTTACCTAAAAAAGTTGGAAGAGCTGAAGGAGCAGAAACGACGGCAACCGAAAAAGCCCTGAGCATCAAGCAACTGAGGGGCCGGTTCCCGCTTTGCGCTCTGCTGAGGCTGGCGGGCTTGGCACGCAGCACGTTTTACTATCAGGTTCAGGTGCAATCCAGACCCGATCCCTATGCTGCTTTGAAACAGTTAGTCGAAAGCATTTACCACGAGGAGAAAGGCCTTTATGGCGCTCGGCGTATCACGGCGGTCATTCGCACTGCAGGTATTTTGGTCAACAAGAAGGTTGTAGAACGACTGATGGCAGAACTGGGCCTGCGATCAGTGGTGCGCCCCAAAAAATACCGCTCCTATAAGGGCGTAATCGGAACCATTGCGCCGAATTTGCTGGAGCGCAATTTCAGCGCGCAACGCCCGAACCAGAAGTGGGTGACCGATGTGACTGAGTTCAAGGTAGGCAATCGAAAGCTGTATCTCTCACCCGTGATGGACTTGTACAACGGTGAAATCGTGGCGTATGAAGTGTCGACAAGGCCGAGCTTTGAGCTGGTCACCAGCATGCTGGACAAGGCGCTTCAGCAGTTGCAGGACGAGCCGAAGCTTGTGATGCACTCGGACCAGGGCTGGCAGTATCAACACGCGCAGTATCGCCATAAGCTATCGGTACGAGGCGTCAAACAAAGCATGTCCCGTAAGGGCAACTGCCTGGACAATGCGGCAATGGAAAGCTTTTTCGGTACACTGAAATCCGAGTTTTTCTACCTGAAACAGTTTGAAAGCATCGATGAGTTGAAAGCAGGTCTGGATGAGTACATCCACTACTACAACCATGACCGCATCAAGCTGAAGCTCAACGGCCAAAGCCCCGTAAAATACAGGGCTCAGGCGGCAAGCTAAAACCGTCCAACTTTTGGGGGGCAGTTCAC
>NZ_LJQT01000276.1:0-11379 GCF_001400515.1 Pseudomonas meliae
CAAAATTTCTGACAGTCTCTATCTGGGGTATTCGAACAAAAAACGCGATGTTTACTCATCGCCTTCCCGAAGAGGCAGCAAGCTGCCTCTCAGGTCCGATGACTAAAATCCTTACATTCCTTTTTTGGCCTTGAACTCACGACGGCGACGATGCAGTACCGGCTCGGTATAGCCGTTAGGCTGTCGCGTACCTTCGATCACCAGTTCGACGGCTGCCTGGAAGGCAATGTTGCTGTCGAAGTCTGGCGCCAGCGGGCGATACAGCGGGTCATTGGCATTCTGGCGATCCACGACCGGTGCCATGCGCTTCAAGCTTTCCAGCACCTGAGCTTCGCTGACAACGCTGTGACGCAGCCAGTTGGCCATGTGCTGGCTTGAGATGCGCAGCGTTGCGCGGTCTTCCATCAGGCCGATGTCGTTGATATCCGGTACTTTCGAGCAACCTACACCCTGATCGATCCAGCGCACCACGTAGCCGAGAATGCCCTGTGCGTTGTTGTCCAGTTCGTTCTGGATTTCTTCGGGCGTCCAGTCGGTGTTCGGCGCAAGGGGAATGGTCAGAATATCATCCACCGATGCCTGCTCGCGTTGAGCCAGTTCGGCCTGGCGAGCGAATACATCGACCTTGTGGTAATGCAGGGCGTGTAGCGCAGCCGCTGTAGGCGAGGGCACCCAGGCAGTGTTTGCGCCAGCCAGCGGGTGAGCGATTTTCTGTTCCAGCATGGCGGCCATCAGGTCGGGCATGGCCCACATGCCTTTGCCGATCTGTGCGCGACCTTGCAGGCCGCATTTCAGGCCGATGTCGACGTTGGAGTTCTCGTAGGCACTGATCCATTTCTCGGCTTTCATCTGCGCCTTGCGCACCACCGGGCCCGCTTCCATCGAGGTATGGATTTCGTCACCGGTGCGGTCGAGGAAGCCGGTGTTGATGAATACCACGCGCTCGCTGGCTGCCTGAATACAGGCTTTGAGATTGACCGTGGTACGGCGCTCTTCGTCCATGATGCCGACTTTCAATGTGTTGCCCGGCAAGCCCAGCACCTGCTCGATACGCCCGAACAGTTCGTTGGTAAACGCGGCTTCCTCCGGCCCGTGCATCTTCGGTTTGACGATGTACATCGAGCCGCTGCGGCTGTTGCTGCGCGAGGTATTGCCGTTGAGGTTGTGGATCGCAGCCAGACTGGTCAGCAGGCCGTCGAGAATACCTTCCGGCACTTCCTTGCCATGCTTGTCGAGAATCGCGTCGATGGTCATCAAGTGACCTACGTTACGAATGAACAGCAGCGAACGACCGTGCAGCGTGACTTCGCCGCCTTGCGGCGTGGTGTAGACGCGGTCCGGGTTCATGGTGCGGGTGAAGGTTTCGCCGCCTTTGGACACCGATTCCGCCAGGTCGCCTTTCATCAGGCCTAGCCAGTTGCGGTAGACGACCACTTTGTCGTCGGCGTCGACGGCTGCAATGGAGTCTTCGCAATCCATGATGGTGGTCAGCGCGGCTTCCATGAGGATGTCTTTCACGCCTGCCGCATCGGTTTGGCCAACCGGGCTGGAAGCGTCGATCTGCAATTCGAAATGCAGGCCATTGTGTTTGAGCAGCACGGCGAACGGCGCTGAAGCCTCACCCTGAAAACCCACCAGTTGTGCATCGTCGCGCAGGCCCGTGTTGCTGCCGCCCTTGAGGCTGATGACCAGTCTGCCGTCGATCAATTTGTAAGCAGTCGAATCAACGTGCGAGCCAGCCGCCAAAGGGGCTGCCTGATCGAGGAATGCGCGGGCGAAGGCGATCACCTTGTCGCCACGCACCTTGTTGTAGCCCTTGCCTTTCTCCGCGCCGCCTTCTTCGCTGATGGCATCGGTGCCATAGAGCGCGTCATACAGCGAGCCCCAGCGGGCATTTGACGCATTGAGCGCAAACCGTGCGTTCATTACAGGCACGACCAGTTGCGGTCCAGCCATGGTGGCTATTTCTTCATCGACGTTTTGTGTGGTGATCTGGAAGTCCGCTGCTTCTGGCAGCAGGTAGCCGATCTCCTGAAGGAAGGCTTTGTAAGCCGAGGCGTCGTGAGCCTGTCCGGCGCGCGATTGGTGCCACGTGTCGATCTGCGCCTGCA
The DNA here is from genome assembly GCF_001400515.1 of Pseudomonas meliae. Classification (NCBI taxonomy): domain Bacteria; kingdom Pseudomonadati; phylum Pseudomonadota; class Gammaproteobacteria; order Pseudomonadales; family Pseudomonadaceae; genus Pseudomonas; species Pseudomonas meliae. The sequence goes on from NZ_LJQT01000276.1 coordinate 2,112, forward strand.
ATTCATCTCGTTTGGCGAGCAGTGCCTTGTTCTTTGGCGCAAGGTCGTGGATCAGTTGGTCCGCACCCGCCCAGAACGCAGTGGCGTCGATGCCGGTTCCGGGTGTGGCTTCGTTCTGCACGAAGTCGAACAGGACTCTGGCGACTTGCAGGTCACCGACTTGAACGTACTCAGTCATTGCACTTGCCTCACTCTGCTCAGCAGGGTCGAGCACACTCGGGGAGCGCTCTGTTATTGATCTTGGTGTCATGTAGTACGAGATTCTGGATACTACATGAGCCGCCGTTGCGTGAAAACGTCGCTGAATATGTCATTAAACGACTGGATATTCATATCGGGTCACGATGATATTCATTGTGTTCCCAAAAGCGCCCGGGATTGTTCCATAAAGCGTGGCAAACGGTACACGATTTACCGTGCACGGGCTGCCTTCGGGGCTGTCTCTACTGGTGCGACCGACGCCGTTTTCAAATCACCTGCACAGAAAAAGGAATAGACCGTGGATCATCTCGTCGTAACGCTGGTTGCTCCCGACAAACCGGGTCAGGTCGAACGTATCGCGCAGTGCATTGCCGAGCAGGGCGGTAACTTGCTGGAAAGCCGCATGTCGCGCATGGCCGGGCAATTTGCCGGGATCCTCAAGGTGGGCGTCGAGCCGGAAAAGTACGATGACCTGATCAAAGCGTTGAACGCCTGTCGGCCCATGGCATTCGCATGCTGTTGGCTGAAAGCGTGATAGAGACAACCGCCCCGACTCAGTTGATCAGCATGCAACTGGTCGGTAACGACCGCCCCGGCATTGTGCGCGACATCACCCGCTTGCTGGCCGGGCAGGGTGTCAACGTTGAACACTTGATCACCGACGTTCCCCTGCGCCCATGAGCAGCGAGTTGCTGTTCCACGCCGATGCAGTGCTGGGCGTACCGGTGGGCTTGTCGCTGGATGACCTGCAGGCAGGGCTTGAGACCCTGGCTGATGATCTGATGGTGGAGCTGGTGTTGGGTACTGAGGACTAGATTAACTTTCAGGTTATCCAAGTTAACCGTGCATCTGCCTGTGGATAACCTGGGGGAATAGCCTTGCACGCCACGTTCGCCGTGGGCTGGCGAAAGTTGATCAAAAAACCAACAGTTTCAATGGCTTGTGCACAGATAAGGTTAGCCTGCCTGTGGATAACCCCTGGAGAACCTCTTGCAGGCCACGGGGGGCGTGGCTTGCGAGGTGTTGTGTGTTTTTTGATCAGCCTCGGCTGCGGGATTTCAGCCAGATATCCACACTGTAGATTGCCAGCCCCGCCCAGATGAAGGCGAAGGTGATGATGGTGCTGGTGGTCAGGTGCTCCCCATACAGCAGCACCGCCAGCAGCAGAACCAGCGTGGGCGCGAGGTATTGCAGGAAACCCAGGGTGGTGAAGGGCAGGTGACGGGCTGCGGCGTTGAAGCACACCAGCGGGATCAGCGTCACCGGGCCTGCGGCGGCGAGCCAGATGGCTTGCGTGGTGGTCCAGAATTCCGGCTGGGCGCTCACGGCCGTCGGGTTGAGCGTTAGCCAGATCAATGCCAGCGGCACCAGCATCCAGGTTTCCACCACCAGGCCAGGCAAGGCGGCAACCGGGGCTTTTTTGCGGATCAGGCCATAGAACGCAAAGGTCAGCGCCAGGGCCAGTGACACCCACGGCAGGCTGCCGACGTTCCAGACCTGCTGGGCGACACCAATGGTGGCGAAAGCGACCGCCAGCATTTGTAGACGTCTGAGCCGCTCGCCCAGCAACAGCATGCCCAGCAGCACGTTGACCAGCGGGTTGATGTAATACCCGAGACTGGCTTCAAGCATGCGGCCGTTGTTAACGGCCCACACGTAGACGATCCAGTTCGCAGCGATCAGCGTCCCGCTGAGTGCCAGCACGGCCAGTCGCTGTGGGTTGTTGCGCAGGTCACGCCACCAGCCGGGATGTTTCCAGAACATCAGCACGATCGAGCCGAAGAGGGCTGACCAGAGCACTCGATGGATGATGATCTCGATGGCCGGAACGGCGGAGATGGCCTTGAAGTAGATGGGGAACAGGCCCCAGATGGTGTAAGCACTCAGGCCCAGGATGTATCCACGGCGTGGATTGGCAGCTTGCATGGAGCGTCCCTTTGATACAGAAATTTCCGGTTTTATTGTGGGGTGATGCGGTTGATGGTTTTGATCGTACTCACGCTGGAGCGCTGGATGTTATACACAGGTTCGGCTGATTCACGACATCTGTGCCGCGTCGCTTGTTCAGGATCGGACGCGGAGCGTCCAGAGCTGCATGCGACGCGGAGCGCCGCACGATAATCTGGGGCTCATCAGGTCAAAACAGCTTCAACGGCTCTTCATTCAGCGCTGACATCTGCTCGCGCAGGGCCAGAATATGGTCGCCCCAGTAACGCTCTGTGCCGAACCATGGAAAGCTGTGCGGGAATGCAGGGTCGTCCCAGCGCCTGGCCAGCCANNNNGTAGGCGCTGTAGTGCATCAGGCGCAGGGCACGCAGTGGTTCGATCAGGGCCAGTTCGCGTGGATCGAAATCATGAAACTCGTTGTAACCGTCCATCAGCTCCGACAACTGGCCGAGGCGCTCTTGACGATCACCGGCCAGCATCATCCAGATGTCCTGAACGGCAGGACCAAGGCGGCAGTCGTCCAGGTCGACGATGTGGAACATCTCGTCGCGGCACATCATGTTGCCGGGGTGACAGTCACCGTGCATGCGAATGTTGGTATGCGGCGTGGCGGCGTAAACGTCCTCGACACGCTTGAGCAGGTCACGGGCTACCGACTCGTAAGCCGGAAGCAGGCTGCGCGGGATGCAGTCGTTTTCCAGCAGGTAATTGACCGACGCATGGCCAAAGTTATTCACACCCAGTGCTTCGCGGTGCGCAAACGGTTTGGTCGAGCCGACCGCATGGATACGCCCCAGTAACTGACCCAGGCGATACAGCTGATCCAGATTGCCCGGCTCCGGCGCGCGTCCGCCTCGGCGCGGGAATAGCGTGAAGCGAAAGCCGGCATGTTCGAACAGGGTTTCGCCGTTATGCACCATGGGCGCAACAACGGGCACTTCGACCTCGACCAGCTCGTAAGTGAAGCTGTGTTCTTCAAGGATGGCTTCGTTGGTCCAGCGCTGTGGCCGATAGAACTTGGCGATCAGCGGCTGACCGTCTTCGATACCGACCTGATACACGCGGTTTTCGTAGCTGTTGAGTGCCAGGATGCGGGCATCGCTGAGAAAACCGATGCTTTCAACGGCATCTAGCACCAGATCGGGAGTGAGTGTTGCAAACGGGTGAGCCATGACTACTCCTGCGCGCAGCAGGTTGCCGCGTCGGACCGCTGATGGTAACGCAGACCGGTCCCGGTTCGCTAAACCCCTTCTGTTTAAAATGCCCAAGGGTCGAGTTGTCACCAAACGGTCATCCTCCGGTCGCTGTTTAGCCATGTTCGCCACTTAGAGTTGCCGCCAATGAGATCGATCTCAAGCGAGCGACCATGACTGATTTGAAAGAAGTTGCACGACTGGCCGGGGTTTCCCGGGCGACTGCTGCACGCGCCTTCGCAAGCCCTGAGGTGGTGCGCGCCGAGACCCGCGAGCGAGTATTCGTCGCTGCTCGTGAGCTGGGCTTTCGCCCCAATCGGCTGGGCAGACAGTTACGTCTGCAAACCACCAATCTGATTGGTGTCATCGTGCCAAACCTGCTCAACCCGGTGTTCGCCGAGCAGTTTCAGGCTATGGAAAGGGCGGCGCGGGCACGGGGCTACAACCTGTTGTTGGCGACCACCGACTACAGCGCCGAGCGTGAAAGCGCCGTTGTTGAGGAACTGCTGCGCCAGCGGGTCGACGGGCTGGTGCTGACCGTAACCGACGCCGAGCACAACCGTGTGCTGGAGAGCCTGGCCATCGAGGACACGCCGTTCGTGCTGGCCTATCACCAGACCGACAATGAGGAGTACAGCGCTGTGTCTGTGGATAACCGCGCAGGCATGGCGCTGGCGACGCGGTATCTGATCAACGCCGGCCATCGGCGTATTGCGATGGTCGCAGGCCCGGTCATGCAGTCCGACCGCGCCCGCCTGCGTTACGAAGGCTATCGCGATGCCATGAACGAGGGTGGGCTTGAGGCGCGCCCGGTGATTGAAATGCCTGCCCATACCAACGCCGACTTCGCCGTGCTCGAACCGTTGTTACGTGGTCCGACTGCGCCAAGCGCGCTGGTCTGTTCCAACGATCTATTGGCCATCAGCCTGATCGCCGAATTGCGCCGCAATGGTTGGGGTGTTCCCGAGCGTCTTTCGGTCATCGGCTTCGACGGCATCACGCTGGGCACGCAGATGCACCCGACGCTGTGCAGTGTGGTTCAGCCGATTACCGAACTGGCGCACATCGTCATCGACCAGTTGCTGTCGCGGATTGCCGGCGCGGCACCGGTTTCTCATTGTCTGCCGTGCCATATCCGGCCCGGCGAAAGCACCCAGCCCTACCAGGAGATGCTTCATGCTCAGCCTCAGTAAAACCCTCGCGGCACTGCTGTTATGTAGTGCGGCCAGCCTCGCCCAGGCCGCCGAAACCGCCATCTGCTACAACTGCCCGCCTGAGTGGGCTGACTGGGGCGCACAGCTCAAGGCCATTGCCGACAGCACCGGTGTACAAGTGCCGCTGGACAACAAGAACTCGGGGCAGGCGCTGGCGCAGATCGTCGCCGAGCAGGCCGCGCCGGTCGCAGACGTGGTGTATTACGGCGTGACCTTCGGCCTGCAAGCGCAAAAGGCCGGTGTGGTCGATACCTACAAACCCAAGCACTGGGACGACATTCCCGCAGGCCTGAAGGACCCTGAAGGGCACTGGTTCGCCATTCATTTCGGCACGCTGGGCATCATGGTCAATGTCGACGCACTGGGCGGTCTGCCGGTGCCGCAAAGCTGGGCGGATCTGCTCAAGCCCGAATACAAGGGCATGGTCGGCTACCTCGACCCCTCCAGTGCATTCGTCGGGTACGTGTCCGCCGTTGCGATCAATCAGGCCATGGGCGGCACACTGGACAACTTCGGCCCGGCCATCGACTACTTCCAGAAGCTGGCGAAGAACTCGCCCATCGTGCCCAAGCAAACCGCTTATGCACGCGTACTGTCCGGTGAACTGCCGATTCTGGTCGACTACGACTTCAACGCCTATCGCGCTCGCTACAAGGACAAGGCCAACGTCGCTTTCGTGATTCCCAAGGAAGGCACCATTGGCGTGCCGTACGTGATGAGCATGGTTGCCAAGGCACCGCACCGCGCCAATGCCGAGAAGGTGCTGGATTTCGTCCTGTCTGACGAGGGCCAGGCGCTGTGGGCCAAGGCTTATTTGCGTCCAGTGCGCTCGAAGATGCCTGCCGACGTGGCCGCGCAGTTCCTGCCCGACAGCGATTACGCTCGTGCCGGTGTGGTGGATTACCAGCACATGGCTGCCGTGCAGGAAGCCTTTGCTGCCCGTTATCTGCGTGAGGTGAAGTAATGTCAGCCTCGCCGGGACACGCGCTGGCTCTGCACAAGGGCGGATTTATGAAGCTGCGGCTGCGCCCGACCGCTGCGGTGGCACTTGCTCCGGCGCTGGCGGTGTTGCTGGCATTCTGGCTGCTGCCGCTGACCCACCTGATCCTGCTCGGCGCGCAAGGTTCTGACGGCAACGGCAGCGGTTACTGGCAGGTGTTGAGCAGTGCTCAATACCTCGGCAGCCTGGCGCAGACCTGTCTGCTGGCACTGGTGGTCACGCTTGCGGCGTTGCTGGTCGGCGGTATCAGCGGTGTGTTTCTGGCCCGTAACCAGTTTTTCGGACGCTCTGCGCTGGTGGCGTTGCTGACCTTTCCGCTGGCGTTTCCTGGCGTAGTGGTGGGCTTTCTGGTGATTCTGCTAGCCGGTCGCCAAGGCATCTTCGCGGCACTCGGGCTGGAGCTGGCTGGCGAACGCTGGATATTCGCCTATTCGCCTATTCGCCTATTCGCCTATTCGCTTACCGGTTTGTTCATTGGCTACCTGTATTTCTCGATTCCGCGCGTGATTCTCACCGTCATGGCCGCTTGCGAAAGCCTGGACCGCAGCCTTGAAGAAGCTGCGCATTCGCTGGGCGCGGGTCATTGGCGGGTGGTGTGCGATGTAATCGTTCCGGGGCTGGCACCCGCGCTGGTGTCCTGCGGTGCGATCTGCTTCGCCACGTCGATGGGCGCATTCGGTACTGCATTTACGCTTGGTACGCGCCTGAACGTCAGTGTTCACCAATTACGCCAACTTCACCGTAGCCGCCGCGCTGTCGGTGATCCTCGGGCTAGTGACATGGGCGGTGCTGTTGCTGGCCCGTCGCATGGTCGGGACATCAGGGGTTGCCCTTTGAAACGTTCTCCATTGTTTGCTGCGCAACTGGCATTCACGTTACTGGTTTGTGCGTTCATGCTGGTCCCGGTAGTGCTTTCGCTGCTTGCCGGGCTGACCCGCAATTATTTTCTGGGCCTGTCGAGCGGCTTGACATTCGACTGGCTGGTGCAGGTCTGGCAAGCCTATTCACCGACCGTCTGGTTGTCGCTGCAACTGGCTGTGGCCTGTGCGATCTGCGTATGCCTGGTCGGCGTTCCGGCAGCGTATGCGCTGGTGCGCATGAACAATCGCTTCAGCCGGGCCTTTGAAGAACTGATGGTCCTCCCCGTCGCCATGCCCGGCCTGGCCAGCGCCCTGGCGTTGCTGCTGACCTACGGCCAGTTCGGCAGCTTTCGCAGCAGCTGGCTGTTCATTCTGGTGGGCCATGTGTTGTTCACGTTGCCGTTTCTGGTGCGCCCGGTCATGGCGGTCATGCAGCGTCAGCAACTGCCGGTTCTTGAAGAGGCTGCCGCCAGTCTGGGCGCCGGGCCGATCAAGCGCTTTTTCAGCGTGGTGGTGCCCAATTGCCGCGCCGGAATTCTGGCCGGTGTGCTGATGGTCGTGACCCTGTCGTAGGGTGAGTTCAACCTGACCTGGATGCTGCACACGCCGATGACCAAGACCCTGCCGGTCGGTCTGGCCGACAGCTACGCCTCAGCCCGACTGGAAGTCGCCAGCGCCTACACCCTTCTTTTTCTGTTGCTGATTGTGCCGCTGCTGATTGCGTTGCAGGCCATCAGTGCGCGTCTTGCCCGAGGAGAGAGCCGATGAGCGGAACCACCATTCGCCTGAAAGGCTGCCGCAAGGCATTTGCCGACGGCACCGTTGCTGTAAAGGATCTGCACTTGACCATCGAGCCTGGCGAAACGCTGGCGATTCTCGGTCCGTCCGGTTGCGGCAAGACCACCACCTTGCGTCTGATCGCCGGGCTTGAACGTCCGGACGTCGGTCAGGTGTTGTTCGATGATCAGGACGTTACGCGCCTGCCTATCGAGCGGCGTGACGTCGGGATGGTGTTTCAGAACTACGCGCTGTTCCCGAATCTAGACGTCGCCGGGAACATTGTTTACGGCCTGAAGATTCGCGGCCTGTCGCCTGCCGAACGAAGCAAGCGTTGCGATGAGTTGCTGGAACTGGTTGGCCTGACCGGTCATGGCAATCGTCGTGTCAACGAGCTTTCTGGTGGTCAGCGTCAACGGGTCGCGCTGGCCAGGGCTCTGGCACCGCGTCCGCGGGTGCTGCTGCTCGACGAGCCGCTGGCGGCACTGGATGCGCAGTTGCGTGAGCGCTTGCGCAGCGAGCTCGATCAGTTGTTGCGTGGGTTGGGCATCACCTCGGTGTTCGTCACCCACGATCAGGGCGAAGCCATGGCCCTGGGCGACCGGATTCTGGTCATGGAAAAAGGCTGCGTCTCGCAATTGGCGACGCCCAGGGAAATCTATCAACAACCTGCCAATGCGTTCGTCGCCGGGTTTGTCGGCAATCTGAATGCGTTCAGCGTGGTCGAGCGCACCCCGTCAGGCCTCAAGGTGAGCGGCGGCGAGCTGCCGTGGAACGGCGCTGATCTGCCGGGCACGGTCTACTGCCGCCCGGAACATCTGCGCCTGATGCCGGAGCGCGGGCACCTTCAGGGTCGCCTGGTCGGGCAGTTTTTTCAGGGTGCGCAAAGTCGTTTGCTGGTCGATGTCGGAGGTCCGCAGCCGCTGTTGGTGGACAGCACCGACAACGTTATTCACGCCGCCAACGCTGCCATCGCCCTGAGTGTTGAGCCGCAGGCGCTGTTCACCCTGCATTCGTAACATCGTTTCCGTAGAGAGATTATTTTGAATCGTCCGTTTCTTATTGCCCAGATCAGTGACTTGCACCTCAAAGCCGACGGGCGCCTGACCTATGGCGTGGTCGATACACTGGGTGCATTGCGCCGCGCAGTCGAACACATCAACGCCAGCAAGCAGCGCCCAGACATAGTGGTGATCAGTGGTGATCAGTGGTGATCTGGTGGACTTCGGGCGTGAGGACGAATACGCCGTGCTCAAGCCTGAGCTGGAACGCCTGCACATGCCGTTCTATCTGGTGCCCGGTAATCATGACGATCGACACAACCTGCTGGCTGCGTTTGCCGAACAGGTGTACCTGCCATTGTCGGCCAGCGGACCTCTGGACTGGGTGGTGGAGAAATACCCGGTACGTCTGATCGGCATGGACACGACCATTCCCGGCGAGCATGGCGGACAACTGGATTACTGTCAGTTGGACTGGTTGCACGCGCAGCTGTCACGTCGTCCTTATGTACCGACGGTGATCATCCTGCATCATCCGCCGTTCATTACCGGCATAGGGCACATGGACCGCGAACCCTTCGGCAACGCGTCGGCGCTGGAGCGTGTGATTGCCCAGCATCCGCAAGTGGAGCGTTTGTTGTGCGGGCATTTGCATCGCCCCATGCAGCGGCGTTTTGGTGGCAGCGTGGCAAGCATCTGCCCTGGCACCTCACACCAGATCGTGCTGGACCTCGACGAAGCCGCGCCTGCCCATTTCAACCTGGAACCGGCAGGCTACGTGCTGCATCGCTGGCATTCGGAACAGGGGTTTGTCAGTCATAACGCAGTGTTCGGCGACTATGAAGGGCCATACCCGTTCTACGATGTGAACGGGTTGATTGATTAATTGATTGCTCATCGCTCCCACGCTCTGCGCCCGGCGTGATACTCAAGTCTTGATGAGCCCGGAAAGCGGGGCTCGACGCGCAGTATCAGGCGGAGTAAAGATCCTTGTGGGAGTGAGCTTGCTCACGAAGACGGTGTTTCAGTCGATGCATTTTCGACGATCATACAGCCCTCTTCGCGAACAAGTTCG
>NZ_LJQT01000401.1:0-251 GCF_001400515.1 Pseudomonas meliae
TTGTCTACACCCTCTAAGGTCACGAGCCTCACGAATAACTGGCCAATACGCATTTGAGGTCCCTTCAGGGAAGCCGCCATTTGGATTTGGCCTCAGACTCTCATGATCACGAACCCATGTCCTTGAAATGGGGTTACCGCTTACCCTGCCGTCGACAAGAAACTCAGGTGACATCGTTCGGTAAACCGGCGTATCATTTTTGAAATTAAACATGCGCATAGGATCTTGCCGTTCTAAGGAGACGCTGAACA
>NZ_LJQT01000192.1:0-232 GCF_001400515.1 Pseudomonas meliae
TACGTCTCTGGTCAGGTTGAGCGCTTTACTCATGTACTGCTGCTGGACCGAGGTCAGTCTGCGGTTGCTCTGGAATCGCACAAAGTGGTCCTCCAGCAGCTCCAGATCCTTGCTGGCCATGAAGGAATTGAGGGTCGAAACGATGTCTTTGGCCAGCTCCCAATCCTGCGTATTGATCGTCCTCGCAATGTCGGTCAAACGCAGATCGCCGGCCTGCTTGTGTTTGTACTGA
>NZ_LJQT01000042.1:0-763 GCF_001400515.1 Pseudomonas meliae
TCGTCCTCGTGCACCCAGCCGTCTGGACCGTCTACCCAGATTTCAAAGGGCCGGTTAATGGCCACGTCCTGGGTGCCGGGGCGATTCAGGCGCTCGGTGACGCCTGCCTGGTCGAGAAAGTCCAGGACCAGCGTGTCTTCGGTCAGCCCTTGTTCCTCTGCGTCTTGCGAGTGATCTTGTTCTTGCGTCATGAATACTCCTTAGCGGTTCTCGAAAACCGATGAAAAGTCGATGTCGCGGGCCACGATGACGGTGATCACAGTGCCCGGCAGCAGGTGCGCGGTGTCCGGAATGTTGATGGTGCTGTCCAGCGCCTTGTTGGCCATGCTCTCCACGTTCTGCTCGCTGTTGTTCACCGTGTAACCTCCGGACCCTGAGCCTTTCTGCGTGGTGTTGGACGCAGCCTGGAGGGCGTCCTGGATGAATGACAACATCACCGCACCGCCGAAGCGCTGCATGTAGTGACGATTGATCCAGGCTTCGGTCCCGCTGGCTCCCATGGGGCCTGCACCGAGGCTGTCCAGCTTGGCCCGCACTCCCGATTGGGTTTCTATTTCGGTCCAGGTGGTGAATACGCTGGTTTCGCCTGGTCCAACCTCAACCGTCTGTTCGCCAGTGAGCTTGTCACCCGCCGCCGCAATCACTGTGGAGCCATCGGCGGAATACAGCGGATCGGTCAGACGGCAATCCACCAGCCCTGGGTGAGTGCTGATGATTTCGGTGTACAGCGCGCAGCGCGTGTAGGTGTTGTGGCTGACCAGGA
>NZ_LJQT01000051.1:0-20737 GCF_001400515.1 Pseudomonas meliae
AACCCGGGGCGGTTCACTCCGGCGATGTTTCGGGGGCTTCGTTGGTATCTGCCCACACCCCAACCTCGGGTTTACTCAGCAGCTCTTCCAAAAGCGCCAACTCCTCCGCTGAGGGCTCGTACTCGTCTTGTGCCGCCATTCTCAATACCCGATCGAAAACTGATTCAAATCGCACAGCATGCTGTCTTGCGCGCTTCAGGGCTAGCCTTTGACTGTCTGTTTTGAGAGATCGCCGGATTTCACGTTTGCCATGAATGAGCGCCCGTATGGGTGCTGGGATCACAATCCGGAAATAGTATGTGCCATGGCGATTGAGCGATAGGTAGGAGGGAACTGGTTTCACGATGAGCACCGGTCGATGCCTCACCAATGTGTCACGCCTCAGTGGCGCACTAGCGAAGAAAGCTAGCTTCAGACAGCACAACGCCCCGAAAACGGGGCGCTGTGTAAGGTTTTTGGTGGAGCCGGGGGGATTTGAACCCCCGTCCGCCAGTACTCCGCTGTTGGTACTACATGCGTAGCCGTGTCTATTAAGTTAAGCCTCAGCGACCCGACGGGCAGGGTGCTTTGGGCGAGCTGTGTAAGTTTTAGCCGATTCGTCCACAGCGTACTGCACGGCGATTCTGTTCTATATGACAATCATTTTGGGTTTACAGACATCCCCTGATGATTGCTGGAGCCGAAGCTACCAGAAGTGCGGCTAGGCTGCTTACGCAGCTAGTTGAGCACCGTAGTTTTCGTCATTGGCAACTATAGAAAGTTGCAACAGTGGATTTACGAGTTCTGTTACCAACTCGGCATGCACCTAAAGTTTCATCTCCGGCGTCGAATCCAAATCGGCCCCGAGACTGCTTTCGCAGTCGCTGGGGCGCAGTGTACGCCGATTGGCGTGTCACGTCGACCCGTTTGCTGCAATCGATCAGGCTAACCGGGTGGCGGGCCTGATCGAAGGGGTTACTTGGTGTCTTCGCTGCCCGATCCGGTGTTTTTCAGCGAGGTGATCACCTTGGTGGTGATTTCGACGCATTTTTTCTCGTCGTTCTGAGCTTGAGCCGCTTTGGCGTTTTTCTCAGTGGTTTCTAGCATTGTCTTGTTTTCCGGGCTCAGGTTGGTGCCGGAAGAAACCTGAGCATTTTCGATCGTTTTGATGTTTGCAGCGCACAAATCATCGGCGGCAAAAACCGGCGAAGCCAACAGGGCGGCGCTGAGGAACAATCCAGTGAGGGCGGTACGCATCATGTGTCTCTCCTTATAACCTGTGGACTCGGTATGGCCGGTCGTTGAGGCCGTCGCCCGAGGGTTTGAAAGCCCGTTCATGTTCAGGGCCTAAAGGATTGACTGTGCTGTAGCGCAGGCGTTCTATTTTATTTTCAGACAGATGCGAAAAAGCCACATTGGGCGGTTAAGGCACCAAAGTGGGGCGATCTTCGCGTTGAGGTTGTGATTGTGCGGGGTGGAATAAGGGGCAGATGGATTGAAAGTGCGCACTGCCAAATGCCCGTTACAGGCATTCGGCACAGGCAAGGAGTTAGTCGTCCTTGCCCTTGGAGCGCACGGCACGCTGCAGCTCACGGTCCGAGTCGCGTTCACGCTCGGTGTGGCGCTTGTCGTATTTCTTCTTGCCTTTACCCAGCGCGATTTCGCATTTGATCAAGTGCTCCTTCCAGTAAACGGAAAGGGCCACGCAGGCATAGCCTTTCTGTTGAACCGAGCTGGTGAGCTTTTCGAGCTCGCGCTTGTTCAGCAGCAGTTTTCGGGTGCGTGTCGGGTCAGCGATGACGTGCGTGCTGGCAGTCTTGAGAGGCGTGATGTGGCAACCCATCAGCCAGGCCTCGCCATCCTTGAGCAGCACGTAACTGTCGACCAGCTGTACCTTGGTGGCACGCAGGCTTTTTACTTCCCAGCCAGCCAGGACCAGACCGGCCTCGAACTTGTGTTCGATGAAGTAATCGTGACGCGCCTTTTTATTTTGCGCGATGGTCCCTGTAGGGTTTTTCTTGAGCTTAGCCATAGGGGGCGCATTATAGGGAGTTGCATCAATGTCGGCTATGGGAAAGCGCGTGCTTGAGCACAAAGGTTGAATCCCGGACAATGCGCGATCTTTTTTGGCTGGGCGTTTCGATAATGTCGACGGACAAGGTTTCAGTCCACGGTAGCTGGGCAAGCCGCTGGGTGTTCATCCTGGCTGCCACAGGTTCTGCCGTGGGGCTGGGCAGCATATGGAAATTTCCGTACATGGTCGGTGCCTATGGCGGCGGTGCATTTGTACTGGTGTTTCTGGCGTGCATCGCGCTGATCGGCATTCCGGTGATGATCGCCGAGACGCTGATTGGCCGTCGTTCCCGACTCAGTCCTGCGAATGCGCTCAAGACGCTGGCGCTGGAAGCGGGGCATTCGGCGCGATGGTCATGGGGCGCTTTTGCCGGAATGATCACGGCTTTGCTGATTCTCTCCTTTTATAGTGTGGTGGGCGGCTGGTCGCTGGATTACATCATCGACATGGGGCGCGGCGATTTTCAGGGTGTTTCGCCGGATCAGGTCGGTGCCTATTTGGGCGCGGTGATTGCAGACCCTTGGCGTCTGATTTTGTGGCACACCATTTTCATGCTGCTGTCGGCGGTGGTGATCGGCAAGGGTGTCGAGGCCGGTCTGGAGAAGAGCCTGCGCATCATGATGCCGATGCTGTTCCTGCTGATGCTGGCACTGTTGGGCTATAGCCTGACCACCGGGCATTTCATGGAAGGCGTGCATTTCATGTTCGACTTCAATCCCGACAAGGTGTTGGACGGTTTGCTGCCCGCGATGGGGCATGCGTTCTTTTCCCTGAGCGTCGGTGTCGGCTCGATCATGGTCTACGGCGCTTACATGACCAAGGGCGCATCCATCAGCACCACGGTCGTCGGCATCGCGTTACTCGACACCTTTGTTTCGCTGCTGGCGGGCCTTGCGCTGTTCCCTATCGTTTTTGCTGCAGGCCTGAACCCGAGCGAGGGGCCGGGCCTGATGTTTGTAACGTTGCCATACGCGTTCGGCAACGTGGCATTCGGGCAGTTGATGGGTGTTATGTTCTTCGTGCTGGTGGCTGTAGCGGCCTGGAGCTCGGCGATTTCGCTGCTTGAACCCATGGTTGCCTATCTGGTTGAGCGCACCCGTATTCGCCGCGCCTGGGTGACGTTCTGGCTGGCATTTACCTGCTGGTTTGTGGGGCTGGGAACGGTGTTCTCGTTCAATATCTGGCAAAAAGCCAAGTTTTTCGTGAACGATGGAGGTGTATTCCACCTCTACCAGTGGGGCGCATCGACTGGCCTGGACTTCTTTGGAGTCATTGATTTCTTCACTTCGCGGATCATGTTGCCGCTGGGTGGGTTGTGTTTTGTGGTATTCGCTGGTTGGGTGATGAGCCGTGAGACGGTGCGTGACGAGTTGTCGATTCGCAGTCCATTGCTCTTCAACCTGACGTTCTTTTTGATGCGCTACGTGGCGCCGCTCGGCATTCTTGTGGTGTTTGCCGCTCAGCTCTGGAAATGACGCTCACATGACTACGCATATACAACGCTCTGCTTTACTGCCGTACCCGGCCGGGTTCCTTTATGACCTGGTCAATGATGTGGCTCGTTATCCCGAGTTTCTGCCGTGGTGCTCTTCCGCTACCGTGCTGGAGTCCAGCGAAGCGCAGATGCGCGCCAGCCTGGAAATTGCCAAGGGCGGTCTGAGCCAGAAGTTCATGACGCGCAACACGCTTACCCCAGGCGAATCGATCGTGATGGACCTGGTTGAGGGGCCATTCGAGCAGTTTCATGGCGTCTGGACATTCAAGCCGCTGGGCGAGAAGGCCTGCAAGATCAGCCTGGATCTGTCCTTCGATTATGCTGGCTCTATCGTTCGCGCCACGCTCGGGCCGCTGTTCAATCAGGCGGCCAATACGCTGGTGGATGCGTTCTGTCAGCGAGCGAAAGAGCTGCATGGCTGAAGCAGTGATTCAGATTGAGGTGGTGTACGCCTCTGTGCAGCGTCAGGTGTTGATGACGCTGGATGTTCCGGCGGGCTCCTCGGTGCGTCAGGCGCTGGCTCTCAGTGGCATGGACAGGGAGTTTCCCGAGCTGAATCTGGCACAGTGTGCCGTAGGCATCTTCGGCAAGGTGGTGGCTGATCCTTCCACGCGGGTGCTGGAGGCGGGTGAGCGAATAGAGATCTATCGTCCGCTATTGGCCGATCCCATGGAGATCAGGCGTCTGCGTGCCGCCAGGGCACGGGAGAAACGGACGCTTCCCGGCTGAACGCTGACTGAACGAAAGGCACAAAAAAGCCCGGCATGACGGGCTTTTTGTTGAGCGCTGCGGACTAACGAGAGTTGGTGTCCAGAGGCTCTTGGGTCGGGACAGGTACGGTCTCGACGCTGTCCACGTCTTTCTGGATCTTGTCCAGCAACGAACCTGGCTTGGCCGGCTCTTCAGGCTTCTGCACCGGCTGATTCTCTGCCGGGACAGTGGTATCGCTGCCTTTGCCGAGAATGGCTTCATCGCGGCTGACACCGGGCATGAAGTCGCCAGACAGGCTTACAAGCTGGTCATTGCCGTTGAATATAAGGCTGACACGCTCCTGCTGGCGTTCACCGCCACCTGGCTGCAGGCTGTACAGGTAATCCCACCGATCGGAGTGGAAAGTGTCGGTCAACAGGGGGTTGCCCATGATAAACCGTACTTGCCGTCGGGTCATTCCGGGGCGTAACTGGTCTATCATGTCCTGCGTGACGACATTACCCTGCTGGATGTCGATTTTGTAAACCCCGGGGAATGAACAACCGGCGAGTGCGAGCAGTCCCACGAAGGTGAAACTGGTTAGCAAGAGCTTGGTGTTTTGCATCGGTGGGCGACTTCCACTATCTTGGCTGGGACAACGTAAACCCCGATCATACCTGCATTAAGAGAAGCTGCGAAGCAGCGTCTGCGAGAAAGCTGACCATGGTTGAAAATAGCGAACTACGTAAAGCAGGACTAAAGGTAACCCTACCAAGGGTTAAAATACTCCAAATGCTCGATTCTGCCGAGCAGCGCCACATGAGTGCCGAGGATGTCTACAAGGCGCTTATGGAGGCAAGCGAGGACGTCGGCCTGGCCACGGTTTACCGTGTTCTGACCCAGTTTGAAGCCGCTGGACTAGTGGTGCGCCACAATTTCGACGGCGGTCATGCTGTGTTTGAGCTGGCTGATGGCGGCCATCACGACCACATGGTCAATGTGGAGTCAGGCGAGGTGATCGAGTTCTTCGACGAAGAAATCGAGAAGCTTCAAAAGGCTATTGTCGAAAGACACGGCTTTGACCTGGTGGACCACAATCTGGTGCTCTACGTCCGCAACAAGAAGGCGTAAGCCAGACGGCGTAAAAACCAGCACCAAAGGCGACCCCGGGTCGCCTTTGTGCTTTCTGCGGTTCAGCTTTTAGCGGTAACGACCATCTTTTTGGCGTGCGCCAGAGATTCCTTGGTCAGGTCAATGCCCCCCAGCATTCGGGCCACTTCTTCTATGCGCTCGGTCTTGCTGAGTTTGGAAACCGCCGTACGCGTGGCGTCGTTGTCGCGGACCTTGTGCACAAACAGATGCTGATGGCCCTGCGCGGCAACCTGCGGCAGGTGGGTGACGGTCATGACTTGCCCGCGCTCGCCCAGACGACGCAGCAGTTGCCCCACGATCTCGGCGGTCGGCCCGCCAATGCCCACATCGACTTCGTCGAATACCAGCGTCGGCACCCGCGAGGTTTGTGCAGTAATGACCTGAATCGCAAGGCTGATGCGCGACAGCTCGCCACCCGACGCGACTTTCGCCAGCGCTTTCAGTGGTTGGCCGGGGTTGGCGCTGACCAGTAGCTCTACCTGCTCAAGACCGTGAGGCGACGGTTCTACGCTGGCATTGGCTTTAAGGTCGATCTGGAAACGACCGCCGGGCATGCCCAGTCGATGAATTTCCTGCTCTACGGCGCTGGCCAGTGTCGTTGCCGAATTGCGGCGCAGGTCGCTCAGTTCGCGGGCCTTTTCCTGATAGTGCCGGGCAAATGCCTGCACTTCGTGCTCCAGGCGCTCGATGGATTCGTCGTTGGCATTCAGTGTTTCTATTTCATCCAGCAGCTTTTGTTGCAGCGTGGCCACTTCACCTGGCTGAATGCGGTGCTTGCGCGCCAGTGTATAGATGGCATCAAGACGCTCTTCAAGCTGTTGCAGTCTGGCCGGGTCGGCATCGAAGTGATCCAGAAAACGGTTCAGTTCGCCTACCGCTTCTTCTACCTGTATCTGCGCGCTGGACAGCAAGCCGGTGGCCTCGCTCAGGGCGGACGGCGAATGGTCGACGCTGCCGAGTCGATGCAGGCTGGCAGTCAGGGCATTGAGCACGTTGCCGGAATCGCTTTCACTGCACTGCTCGACCACTTGTCGGCAAATGCTCAGCAGGCTTTCGGCGTTGGTCAGATCTTTGTGTTCCTGCTCGAGCTGCTCAAGCTCGTTTTCGCCCAGGCTCAGGCTTTCCAGCTCTTCGAGCTGATAGCTGAGCAGTTGATGGCGTGCGCGCTGCTCGTCCCCTGAATTGGAAAGGCGCTCCAGCTCTTGTCGCGTCTGCCGCCAGCGCTGTGCGGCGAGATGGACCTGACGGGCCAGGTCGGTAGCGCCAGCGTATTCGTCCAGCAGGCGTCGGTGGGTATCGGTCTTGAGCAGCGACTGGTGCTCATGCTGGCTGTGGATATCAATGAGCAGTTCACCCAGTGCCTTCAAATCTCCCTGAGGGCAGGGCGAGCCATTGATGTAGGAGCGTGACCGACCTTCGGCGGTAATGACCCGGCGCAGGATGCAGGGGCCGTCGTTGTCCAGGTCGCGCTCTTTGAGCCAGGTCTGTGCCTCGGGAATGTCGCCCAGGTCGAATGTGGCCAGGATATCGGCCTTGTCGGCACCCGGCCGGACCACGCCGCTGTCGGCACGGTCGCCCAGCGTAAGGCCCAGGGCGTCGAGCATGATCGACTTCCCAGCGCCGGTTTCGCCGGTGATGACGCTCATGCCTCGATCCAGTTCGAGGTCAAGGTGTTCGACAATGGCGTAGTTGTGTACGGAAAGGTGCACCAGCATTGAGCGGCTCCCGGGCTGTTTGTCTGGTTATTTATACAGTGTTTTGTTTGTTGCTGACAATGCCTTCGCTTAGCTCGATTTGATCGGTTTGCAGTGGTTTTTAGTCGCTCTTGTGTCGGTCCGCAATTTTTCGCTCGTCCGGAATCCGCATTATTTGTCAGGGAATGCGTATCTCGATTGCATGAAACCCTTGAAGCCGGAAATTCCGATCCCATATAGGTGGACAGAAGCGCGAATCGGGATCGCGGACGTTTTTAGAGGAGAACAAGTATGGCTGACGAACAGAATCTGGATGCGCAGGCTCAGGATCAGGCTGCCGAGGCGGGCGCGGGTGAAGAACTGACAACCCGTGTGCAGGTGCTCGAAGAGCAACTGGCTGCTGCGCAGGACCAATCCCTTCGCGTGGCTGCGGATCTGCAGAATGTCCGCCGCCGTGCCGAGCAGGATGTTGAAAAGGCGCACAAGTTTGCGCTGGAAAAATTTGCCGGTGATCTGTTGCCGATCATCGACAGTCTGGAGCGAGGCCTTGATCTGTCCAATCCGGACGATGAAAGCATTCGCCCGATGCGTGAAGGCATCGAGCTGACCTTGAAGATGTTTCAGGACACCCTCAAGCGTTATCAGTTGGAAGCCATTGATCCACATGGTCAACCGTTCAGTGCCGACCAGCACCAGGCGATGGCCATGCAGGAAAGTGCCGACGTCGAGCCTAATACTGTGCTCAAGGTATTCCAGAAGGGTTATCAGCTTAATGGTCGCCTGTTGCGCCCGGCCATGGTCGTGGTCAGCAAGGCACCGTCGCCTGCAACGCCGTCAATCAACGAGCAGGCTTGAAATCAGCTGTAAGGCCCCCATTTAAAGGTCAAGCGTTTAAGAGCTACCGCACGGTGTAAACGCACTGGCGGCAACCAAATCCAAGTTTTGCAAGTTTCGGGAGAGTCAAGATGGGCAGAATTATCGGTATCGACCTGGGGACTACCAACTCCTGCGTCTCCATTCTGGAAAACGGTAACGTCAAGGTTATCGAGAACGCAGAAGGTACTCGTACTACACCTTCGATCATTGCTTATGCCAATGACGGTGAGATCCTGGTTGGTCAGTCCGCCAAGCGTCAAGCCGTTACCAATCCGCACAACACGCTGTATGCGGTAAAGCGTCTGATTGGTCGTAAGTTCGAAGAGGATGTCGTTCAGAAAGACATCCAGATGGTCCCTTACAAGATCGTCAAGGCTGACAACGGTGATGCCTGGGTTGAAGTGAATGGCCAGAAGATGGCGCCTCCTCAGATTTCCGCTGAAATCCTGAAGAAAATGAAAAAGACTGCCGAAGACTACCTCGGTGAAGCGGTTACCGAAGCGGTCATCACCGTTCCGGCCTACTTCAACGACAGTCAGCGTCAGGCTACCAAGGACGCTGGCCGTATCGCCGGTCTGGACGTCAAGCGCATCATCAACGAACCAACCGCGGCCGCTCTGGCTTACGGTATGGACAAGGCCAAGGGCGACCACACTGTCATCGTTTATGACCTGGGTGGCGGTACGTTCGACGTCTCGGTCATCGAGATTGCCGAAGTTGATGGCGAGCACCAGTTCGAAGTGTTGGCCACCAACGGCGACACGTTCCTGGGCGGTGAAGACTTTGACATTCGTCTGATCGACTACTTCGTCGACGAATTCAAGAAAGAAAGCGGTATGAACCTCAAGGGTGACCCGCTGGCCATGCAGCGTCTGAAAGAAGCTGCCGAGAAAGCCAAGATCGAGCTTTCTTCCAGCACGCAGACCGAAGTCAACCTGCCGTACATCACTGCAGATGCAACCGGTCCAAAGCACCTGGTCGTGAAAATTTCGCGCTCCAAGCTGGAATCGCTGGTTGAGGACCTGGTTCAGCGCACCATCGCTCCTTGCGAAATGGCGCTTAAAGATGCTGGCATCGACAGAAGCAAGCTCAACGACGTGATTCTGGTCGGTGGTCAGACCCGTATGCCGCTGGTGCAGAAGCTGGTAACCGAGTTCTTCGGTAAAGAAGCACGTAAAGACGTCAACCCTGACGAAGCCGTTGCAATGGGTGCTGCCATCCAGGGCGCTGTATTGGCCGGTGATGTCAAAGACGTTCTGCTGCTCGACGTCAGCCCGCTGACTCTGGGTATCGAAACCATGGGCGGCGTGATGACTGCGCTGATCGAGAAAAACACCACGATTCCTACCAAGAAATCCCAAGTGTTCTCGACTGCCGATGACAACCAGAACGCGGTAACCATCCACGTACTGCAGGGCGAGCGCAAGCAAGCCGGTCAGAACAAGTCCTTGGGCAAGTTCGACCTGGCCGAGATTCCACCTGCTCCACGTGGCGTGCCACAGATCGAAGTAACCTTCGACATCGACGCAAACGGCATCCTGCATGTTGGTGCGAAAGACAAGGCGACCGGCAAGCAGCAGTCCATCGTCATCAAGGCCAACTCCGGTCTGTCCGAGGAAGAAATTCAGCAAATGGTCCGCGATGCTGAAGTCAACTCCGAAGAAGATCGCAAGTTCGAAGAGCTGGCCTCTGCCCGTAACCAGGGTGATGCGCTGGTCCACTCGACTCGCAAAATGATCGCTGATGCGGGTGACAAGGTCACTGCTGAAGAGAAAACGGCTGTCGAGGCTGCACTGGTTGCTCTGGAAGCTGCTATCAAGGGCGACGACAAGGCTGCTATCGAAGCCAAGGTTGAAGAGCTGTCGAAGGTTTCCGCGCCAATCGCTCAGAAGATGTACGCCGAGCAGGCCGAAAACCCTGAAGCAGCGGCCAAGCCAGCTGAAGAAAATGCCAAGGCTGATGACGTTGTCGATGCCGAGTTCGAAGAAGTGAAAGACCACAAGTAAGCGCAGGCTCACTTGAACGCCGGTTGACCTCTTTCGAGCGCTGACTGGTAGGATGTCGCCGCGCGGGAGCTTGCTCCCANNTGCACTCCCGCGTTGGCGTGTCTGGAACAAGCAAAATTTCGGCGTGCGGATTTGCTCCGCAAGCCATGTGGCAAGATCGCTACGCTCCTGCGTGGCGAATCATTCTGCCGCTTTCTCGGCCAGATCCATCTGGTTGTTGAACGAAGACCAGGATCGTTGAATTGACGTGAGTTGGGTCCAGGGCCTGTATGGGGCTCAACGAGTTTGGCAGGGTTCAGGAGGGTCTTGCCGAACGTCCTCAAGAGTGCGGAAGAACTATGGCAAAGCGTGATTATTACGAAGTGTTGGGAGTGGAGCGAGGCTCCAGCGAGGCGGACCTGAAAAAGGCTTATCGCCGTCTGGCGATGACGCATCACCCCGACCGTAACCCTGATGACAAAGCCTCGGAAGAGCTGTTCAAAGAGGCCAACGAGGCCTACGAAGTGCTGTCCGATGCCAGCAAGCGCGCTGCGTACGACCAGTATGGCCATGCCGGTGTCGACCCGAGCATGGGTGGTGGCGGCGGTTTTGGTGGTGGTGCCGGTGGTGCCAATTTCTCCGACATCTTCGGTGATGTGTTCAGTGATTTCTTTGGCGGCGGCCGTGGCGGTGCCCAGCGCGGCAGCGATCTGCGCTATACGCTGGAGCTGAATCTGGAAGAAGCGGTTCGCGGTACTAACGTGAATATCCGCGTTCCGACACTGGTCAACTGCAAGCCGTGCGATGGCAGCGGTGCCAAGAAAGGCTCGTCGCCCGTTACCTGCCCTACCTGCGGTGGTATCGGTCAGGTTCGCATGCAGCAGGGTTTCTTCTCTGTGCAGCAAACCTGCCCACGCTGCCATGGCCACGGCAAGATTATTTCCGACCCGTGCGATTCGTGCCACGGTGAAGGTCGTGTCGAAGAGTCCAAGACGCTTTCGGTCAAGGTGCCGCCAGGTGTCGATACCGGTGACCGCATTCGTCTGTCTGGCGAAGGCGAAGCGGGTACTCAGGGTGGGCCGACCGGCGACCTGTATGTCGTGATCAATGTGCGCGAACACGCGATCTTCCAGCGTGACGGCAAGCACCTGTTCTGCGAAGTGCCGATCAGCTTTACCGATGCCGCGCTGGGTGGCGAGCTTGAAGTACCGACCCTTGATGGTCGCGTCAAACTGAAAATCCCCGAAGGTACCCAGACCGGCAAGCAGTTCCGCTTGCGTGGCAAGGGTGTCGCTCCGGTACGTGGCGGCGGTGCTGGTGACTTGATGTGCCGTGTAGCGGTCGAAACTCCGGTCAACCTGAGCAAGCGTCAGCGCGAGCTGCTTGAAGAGTTCCGCACTTCGCTTGAAAACGACGAGTCCCACTCTCCCAAGGCCAGTGGCTGGTTCGAGGGTGTGAAGCGTTTCTTCGGCGATCTGTAAGGCTTATCAACGGGAGCAGGGCATGCGACGTATTGCTGTAGTGGGCGCCGCCGGGCGCATGGGCAAGACTTTGATCGAGGCGGTTCAGCAGGCACCGGGTGCCGGGTTGACCGCCGCTATCGATCGTCCTGACAGCACGCTGGTGGGTGCGGATGCAGGCGAGCTGGCTGCGCTGGGGCGTATCGGTGTGCCGTTGTCGGGCGACCTGGCAAAAGTGGCGGATGAGTTCGACGTGTTGATCGACTTCACCCACCCTTCGGTAACGCTGAAAAATCTAGCGTTCTGCCGTAAGGCCGGCAAGGCTATGATTATCGGCACGACTGGCTTCAGTGCCGAAGAGAAGCAGCGTCTGGTCGAAGCGGGTAAAGACATCCCGATTGTGTTCGCTGCCAACTTCAGCGTTGGTGTAAACCTTTGCTTGAAGTTGCTGGACACCGCCGCGCGTGTTCTGGGTGATGAGGTCGATATCGAAATCACCGAGGCGCACCACCGGCACAAGGTCGATGCGCCGTCCGGCACCGCCTTGCGCATGGGTGAAGTGGTTGCCAGTGCGCTGGGTCGCGACCTGGAAAAAGTCGCTGTCTACGGCCGTGAAGGCCAGACCGGCGCGCGTGATCGTCAGACCATCGGGTTTGCGACCATTCGTGCCGGTGACGTTGTCGGCGACCATACCGTGCTGTTCGCAGCAGACGGCGAGCGGGTCGAGATCACCCACAAGGCATCCAGTCGCATGACCTTTGCAAAGGGTGCCGTGCGGGCTGCAATGTGGCTCGACGGCAAGGCGCCAGGGCTTTACGACATGCAGGATGTACTGGGTCTGCATTGATTTCATGACAGTGCCATTCGTGGCCCTGTCGCATTTTCCCGCATTTCAGGCTCATTGGTGGTAGACCAAAAAGGGCCTTTTCTGTAAGCTACAGCTTTAGTGTGTCCACTAAAAAAAAAGCGCGCAGATGATTCCATAAGAAAGCGGGGTGACGTAACTACGTCATTCCGCTTTTTTGCAGCCTGCGATCGCCCTTTCAGGTTTTATTTACGGGAGGTCTTCTTGACTAAGCCAGCCATACTCGCCCTTGCTGATGGCAGCATTTTTCGCGGCGAAGCCATTGGAGCCGACGGTCAGACCGTTGGTGAGGTGGTGTTCAACACCGCAATGACAGGCTATCAGGAAATTCTTACCGATCCTTCCTACGCCCAGCAAATCGTTACCCTGACTTACCCGCACATCGGCAATACCGGTACCACGCCTGAAGACGCAGAGTCCGATCGTGTCTGGTCCGCTGGCCTGGTCATCCGTGACCTGCCGCTGGTCGCCAGCAACTGGCGTAACAAGCTGTCCCTCGGTGATTACCTGAAAGCCAATAATGTCGTTGCCATCGCCGGCATCGATACGCGTCGCCTGACCCGCATCCTGCGTGAGAAAGGCGCCCAGAACGGCTGCATCATGGCTGGCGACAACATTTCCGAAGAAGCAGCCATCGCTGCTGCTCGCGGGTTCCCCGGCCTCAAGGGCATGGACCTGGCAAAGGAAGTCAGTACCAAGGACACCTACGAGTGGCGTTCCAGCGTCTGGAACCTGCAGACCGACAGCCACCCTGAAATCGCCGCTTCCGAGCTGCCCTATCATGTGGTCGCTTACGACTACGGCGTCAAGGTCAACATTCTGCGCATGCTGGTCGAGCGCGGTTGCCGGGTGACTGTGGTGCCTGCGCAAACGCCTGCCAGCGATGTGCTTGTCTACAAACCCGACGGTGTTTTCCTGTCCAACGGCCCTGGCGACCCCGAGCCGTGCGACTACGCCATCAAGGCGATCAGGGAAGTGCTGCAAACCGAAGTGCCGGTATTCGGTATCTGCCTGGGTCACCAGCTTCTGGCCTTGGCTGCCGGTGCCAAGACCGTGAAAATGGGCCATGGCCACCACGGTGCAAACCACCCTGTTCAGGATCTGGACACCGGTGTGGTCATGATCACCAGCCAGAACCACGGTTTTGCTGTTGATGAGGCCACGCTGCCGGGCAATGTTCGCGCCATTCACAAGTCGTTGTTCGACGGCACCCTTCAGGGTATCGAGCTGACCGACAAGAGCGCATTCAGCTTCCAGGGGCACCCTGAGGCGAGCCCGGGCCCGAATGACGTCGCGCCTCTGTTTGATCGCTTTATCGAAGCCATGGCCAAGCGACGCTGACCGGTTGCCTTGAGAATGTAATACGCAGGTGGCCTGGGCGGCCCCGGACTCAATGTCCGGTTGCTGCCGCCCAGGCCACCTCAAAGAAATGTTCAAGACGGCTTGCCGACTGACCTGCGGATTTGAGTGACAACCCATGCCAAAACGTACAGATATTAAAAGCATCCTGATTCTCGGCGCCGGCCCCATCGTGATCGGCCAGGCCTGTGAATTCGACTACTCCGGCGCCCAGGCCTGCAAGGCTCTGCGCGAGGAGGGTTACCGCGTCATCCTGGTGAACTCCAACCCGGCCACCATCATGACTGACCCGGCCATGGCCGACGCCACCTACATCGAGCCGATCAAGTGGCAGACCGTTGCCAAGATCATCGAAAAAGAGCGTCCTGACGCACTGCTGCCAACCATGGGCGGCCAGACGGCTCTGAACTGCGCACTGGATCTGGAGCGCGAAGGCGTTCTGGAGAAGTTCGGCGTGGAGATGATCGGTGCCAACGCCGATACCATCGACAAGGCTGAAGACCGCTCGCGTTTCGACAAGGCCATGAAGTCTATCGGCCTGGCGTGCCCGCGTTCCGGTATCGCGCACAGCATGGAAGAAGCCAACGCGGTTCTCGAAAAGCTTGGCTTCCCGTGCATCATTCGTCCATCGTTCACCATGGGCGGCACGGGCGGCGGTATCGCGTACAACCGTGAAGAGTTCGAAGAAATCTGCGCTCGCGGTCTGGACCTGTCGCCGACCAAAGAGCTGCTGATCGACGAATCGCTGATCGGCTGGAAAGAGTACGAAATGGAAGTTGTCCGCGACAAAAAGGACAACTGCATCATCGTCTGCTCGATTGAAAACTTCGACCCGATGGGCGTGCACACCGGCGACTCCATCACCGTTGCTCCGGCACAGACCCTGACCGACAAGGAATACCAGATCCTGCGTAACGCCTCGCTGGCAGTGCTGCGCGAGATCGGCGTTGAAACCGGTGGTTCCAACGTTCAGTTCGGCATCTGCCCGGACACCGGGCGTATGGTCGTGATCGAGATGAACCCGCGCGTATCGCGTTCCTCGGCGCTGGCCTCCAAGGCGACCGGCTTCCCGATTGCACGCGTTGCCGCCAAGCTGGCAGTGGGTTACACCCTTGACGAGCTGTCGAACGAAATCACCGGCGGCAAGACCCCGGCTTCGTTCGAACCGTCGATCGACTACGTCGTCACCAAGCTGCCGCGCTTTGCCTTCGAGAAGTTCGCCAAGGCGGATGCGCGTCTGACCACTCAGATGAAGTCGGTCGGTGAAGTCATGGCTATCGGCCGCACCTTCCAGGAGTCCCTGCAGAAAGCCTTGCGCGGCCTGGAAGTCGGCGTTTGCGGTCTCGATCCGAAGCTGGATCTGAGCCACCCTGAAAGCATGAGCACGCTCAAGCGCGAGCTGACTGTGCCGGGTGCCGAGCGTATCTGGTACGTCGCCGACGCCTTCCGCGCAGGCATGACGGTTGAAGAAATCTTCGCCATGAACATGATTGACCCCTGGTTCCTGGTGCAGATCGAAGATCTGGTCAAGGACGAAGAGAAGGTCAAGACGCTGGGCCTGTCGGCAATCGATCGTGACCTGATGTTTCGCCTCAAGCGCAAGGGCTTCTCCGATGCGCGCCTGGCCAAGCTGGTCGGCGTCACCGAAAAGAACCTGCGTACGCATCGTCACAAGCTGGACGTGTTCCCGGTCTACAAGCGCGTCGACACCTGCGCTGCCGAATTCGCAACCGACACCGCGTACCTGTACTCGACGTACGAAGAAGAGTGCGAAGCCAACCCTTCGACGCGCGACAAGATCATGATCCTCGGCGGTGGCCCTAACCGTATCGGCCAGGGTATCGAGTTCGACTACTGCTGTGTACACGCCGCCCTGGCGCTGCGTGAAGACGGGTACGAGACCATCATGGTCAACTGCAACCCGGAAACCGTTTCCACCGATTACGACACCTCTGACCGCCTGTACTTCGAGCCTGTCACCCTGGAAGACGTGCTGGAAATCGTGCGGGTCGAGAAGCCGAAAGGTGTGATCGTCCAGTACGGTGGCCAGACGCCGCTGAAACTGGCACGTGCCCTTGAAGCAGCCGGTGTGCCGATTATCGGCACCAGCCCTGACGCCATTGACCGTGCCGAAGACCGTGAGCGCTTCCAGCAAATGGTCGAGCGCCTCAACCTGCGTCAGCCGCCAAACGCTACTGTGCGTAGCGAAGATGAAGCCATTCGTGCTGCGGCGAAGATCGGTTACCCGCTGGTGGTGCGCCCGTCCTATGTACTGGGCGGCCGCGCGATGGAAATCGTGTACCAGGAAGACGAGCTCAAGCGTTACCTGCGTGAAGCGGTTCAAGTGTCCAACGACAGCCCGGTGCTGCTGGACCACTTCCTGAACTGTGCCATCGAGATGGACGTCGATGCGGTCTGCGATGGGACTGACGTGGTGATTGGCGCGATCATGCAGCACATCGAGCAGGCGGGCGTTCACTCCGGTGACTCCGCATGCTCGCTGCCGCCGTACTCGCTGCCTGCACACATCCAGGACGAGATGCGCGAACAGGTCAAGAAAATGGCTCTGGAGCTGGGCGTTGTCGGCCTGATGAACGTACAGCTGGCACTTCAGGGCGAAGATATCTACGTCATTGAAGTCAACCCGCGTGCATCGCGTACCGTGCCGTTCGTTTCCAAGTGCATCGGTGTTTCCCTGGCCATGATCGCTGCTCGTGTGATGGCAGGAAAAACCCTGAAAGAGCTGAACTTCACCAAGGAAATCATCCCGAACTTCTACAGCGTGAAGGAGGCAGTGTTCCCGTTTGCCAAATTCCCTGGCGTTGACCCGATCCTCGGCCCGGAAATGAAATCGACCGGCGAAGTGATGGGCGTGGGCGATACCTTCGGTGAAGCGTTCGCCAAGGCTCAGATGGGCGCGAGCGAAGTGCTGCCGACTGGCGGTACTGCTTTCATCAGTGTGCGTGACGATGACAAGCCTCTGGTTGAAGCAGTCGCCCGTGACCTGATCAATCTGGGTTTTGAAATCGTAGCTACCGCAGGTACTGCCAAGCTGATCGAAGCGGCAGGCCTGAAAGTACGTCGCGTGAACAAGGTGACCGAAGGGCGTCCACACGTGGTCGATATGATCAAGAATGACGAAGTCACCCTGATCATCAACACCACCGAAGGTCGTCAGTCGATCGCAGATTCCTACTCCATCCGTCGCAACGCCTTGCAGCACAAGATCTACTGCACCACTACCATTGCAGCAGGCGAAGCGATCTGTGAAGCGCTCAAATTCGGTCCCGAGAAGACCGTACGTCGCTTGCAGGATCTCCATGCAGGATTGAAGGCATGATCAAATACCCAATGACCGTTCAGGGCGCTCGCGCCCTGGAAGAAGAGCTGACTCACCTGACCAAGGTGATCCGTCCCAAGTTGAGCCAGGACATCGGTACTGCGCGCGAACTGGGCGACCTCAAGGAAAACGCTGAATACCACGCTGCCCGCGAGCAGCAAGGTATGGTCGAGGCGCGTATTCGTGATATTGAAGGCCGCATGCAGAACGCTGTGGTGATCGACGTTACGACTATTCCGCACACTGGCAAGGTGATTTTCGGCACGACAGTCGAAATCGCCAACGTCGAAACCGACGAAAGCGTTGTCTACCAGATCGTTGGTGAGGACGAGGCGGATATCAAGAAGGGCAAGATTTCAGTGGGTTCGCCCATTGCTCGCGCCTTGATTGCCAAGGAAGAGGGCGATGTCGTCGTCGTGAAAACGCCTAGCGGCGTTATCGAATACGAAATCATCGAAGTGCGTCATATCTGATGCCTGTCGCCCGCTTTGGCGGGCGCAGTCAGCAGCAAAAAAGAGTCAGGGCACGCCTTTTGGCGGCCCTGACTTCTGTTTTTATCCGTGCGCGCGGTGGACGTTGGAGAGCTGCTTGTTTACCTTTGGGTTCTTGCGGTAGATCAGCGCCATTTTGCCGATGACCTGTACAAGATCCGCCGAACCGGCCTTGCACAGTTCTGCAACTGCGCCCAGGCGGCTCTCGCGATCAAGGATGTTGAGCTTGATCTTGATCAGCTCGTGATCGCTCAATGCGCGTTCAAGCTCTGCAAGTACACCTTCAGTCAAACCATTGTCAGCCACGATCAACACCGGTTTCAGATGGTGGCCAATGGATTTGTATTGTTTCTTCTGCTCTGGAGTGAGCGGCATAATCTGACCTCTGCGTCTGATCTTTTAAAAGCGGCGGCCAGTTTACCCGAGCGAGTCCGGGACCGCCCAGTTAATCACGACTCGTTTATTTTTGAGGTGCCCCGTGGCCCGTTCCAAGACAAGCCATAACTGGCTCAAAGAACACTTCGACGACAAGTACGTCAAAATGGCGCAGAAGGACGGCTACCGTTCGCGTGCCAGCTACAAGCTGCTCGAGATTCAGGAAAAGGACAAACTCATCCGTCCGGGCATGACCGTTATCGACCTCGGTGCTGCGCCGGGAGGCTGGTCGCAGGTGACCAGTCGTCTGATCGGCGGTCAAGGTCGTCTGATTGCTTCCGACATCCTTGAAATGGACAGCATCCCGGATGTGACCTTCATTCAGGGGGATTTTACCGAGGACAAGATTCTCGAGCAGATCCTTGAGGCAGTCGGTAATACGCAGGTAGACCTTGTGATTTCCGATATGGCCCCCAATATGAGTGGATTGAGCGCTGTAGATATGCCGCGTGCGATGTTTCTCTGTGAATTGGCGCTCGATCTGGCCGGTCGGGTACTACGTCCCGGTGGCGATTTTCTGATCAAGGTCTTCCAGGGTGAAGGCTTCGATGTCTACCACAAGGATATTCGCAAGCTGTTTGACAAGGTGCAGATGCGCAAACCTTCGTCATCCCGCGACAGGTCACGCGAGCAATACCTGCTGGCTCGCGGCTTTCGTGGAATCGACGGGGCAGCCAGCATCGAGCGTTTTTGAAGGGGCACGATAGCTTTTTTCAAATGGCGTTACCGATGCAGCATGACTGAACATTGTGTTGTCAAAGTTTCACAAAGGGTTACAGACGGTGTCTGCCGTATCTGTAGGTTCTGTAGTAAGTTAGGCCGGTGAATATCATGCGAGGCACGCTTGCTGCGTGGAGCTTGCTTCAGAGGGTAGCTAATTGAACGATATGGCAAAGAATTTGATCCTGTGGTTGATCATCGCGGCTGTCCTGGTGACGGTGATGAACAACTTCTCCAGCCCTAACGAGCCGCAGAACCTCAACTATTCCGAGTTCATCCAGCAGGTCAAGGATGGCAAGGTCGAGAAGGTCTCTGTCGACGGCTACGTCATTACGGGCAAGCGCAGTGATGGCGACACCTTCAAGACCATCCGCCCGAACATCCCGGACAACGGTCTGATCGGTGATCTGGTCAGCAACAACGTCGTGATTGAAGGCAAGCAGCCTGAGCAGCAGAGCATCTGGACTCAGTTACTGGTGGCCAGCTTCCCTATCCTGGTGATCATTGCGGTGTTCATGTTCTTCATGCGCCAGATGCAGGGCGGGGCGGGCGGCAAGGGCGGCCCGATGAGCTTCGGCAAGAGCAAGGCGCGTCTGCTGTCCGAAGATCAGGTCAAGACCACCCTGGCCGATGTTGCCGGTTGTGACGAAGCCAAGGAAGAAGTCGGCGAGCTTGTCGAGTTTCTTCGTGATCCGGGCAAGTTCCAGCGTCTGGGCGGCCGTATCCCGCGTGGCGTTCTGATGGTCGGTCCTCCGGGTACCGGTAAGACGCTGATCGCCAAGGCCATTGCCGGCGAGGCGAAAGTGCCGTTCTTCACCATTTCCGGTTCTGATTTCGTCGAGATGTTCGTGGGCGTCGGTGCAAGCCGCGTCCGTGATATGTTCGAACAGGCCAAAAAACATGCTCCTTGCATCATCTTCATCGACGAAATCGATGCGGTCGGTCGCCATCGTGGCGCTGGCATGGGTGGTGGTCACGACGAGCGAGAGCAAACTCTCAACCAGTTGCTGGTCGAGATGGACGGTTTTGAAATGAATGACGGCATCATCGTCATTGCCGCTACCAACCGTCCTGACGTGCTCGACCCGGCGCTGCTGCGTCCGGGCCGTTTCGACCGTCAGGTGGTTGTAGGTCTGCCGGACATTCGTGGTCGCGAGCAGATCCTCAAGGTTCACATGCGCAAGGTTCCAATGGGCGAAGACGTCAATGCAGGCGTTATCGCTCGCGGTACACCGGGCTTCTCCGGTGCCGATCTGGCTAACCTGGTCAACGAAGCGTCGCTGTTCGCTGCTCGCTCCGGCAAGCGCGTCGTAGAGATGAAAGAGTTCGAACTGGCCAAGGACAAGATCATGATGGGCGCCGAGCGCAAATCGATGGTCATGTCCGAAAAGGAAAAGCGCAACACGGCCTACCACGAAGCGGGTCACGCTATCGTAGGGCGTCTGGTGCCTGAGCATGATCCGGTCTACAAGGTCTCGATCATTCCTCGCGGTCGCGCCCTGGGTGTAACCATGTTTCTTCCTGAAGAAGACCGTTACAGCCTGTCCAAGCGCGCGCTGATCAGCCAGATCTGCTCGCTTTACGGTGGTCGTATCGCGGAAGAAATGACCCTGGGCTTCGATGGCGTCACGACCGGTGCATCCAATGACATCATGCGTGCCAGTCAGATTGCCCGGAACATGGTCACCAAATGGGGCTTGTCTGAAAAGCTCGGCCCGCTGATGTATTCGGAAGACGAAGATGCGGGTTACCTGGGGCGCGGCAGCAGCCAGAACTCCAGTGTTTCCGGCGATACTGCCAAGCTCATCGACTCCGAAGTGCGCAGCATCATCGATCACTGCTACGGCACTGCCAAGCAGTTGCTCACGGACAATCGTGACAAGCTTGAAGCGATGGCCGATGCGCTGATGAAGTATGAAACCATTGATGCCGATCAGATCGACGACATCATGACCGGTCGCGTGCCTCGTGAACCGCGTGACTGGGGCGGTGGTTCGGGTACCAACGGTACTCCGATCACACCTGACCCTCGTCCGGAAACTCCGATTGGCGGCCCTGCTGCCGAGCACTAAGGTCTGACATGACATCTGCGCTGTACCCAGCCCGGTTGCCTTGCGGCAAT
>NZ_LJQT01000051.1:20751-34092 GCF_001400515.1 Pseudomonas meliae
CTTAATTGCGGCAACCGGGTTCTTGATTTGGCCCATACACACGTGATGGGTATCCTCAACGCAACCCCGGACTCCTTTTCCGATGGCGGCCGCTACAGCCAGCTTGATGCTGCCTTGCGTCATGCCGAAGCAATGGTGCAGGCCGGTGCCACACTGATCGACGTCGGCGGCGAGTCGACGCGCCCGGGTGCGCGTCCGGTGTCTGCGTCAGAAGAGGTCGAGCGTGTGGCGCCGGTGGTTGAGGTCATCGCGCGCGAGCTGGATGTGATCATCTCTGTGGACACCTCCACGCCTGAGGTCATGCTGGCGACGGCTGGCCTGGGTGCCGGGCTTATCAATGACGTCCGCTCGCTTCAGCGGCCAGGCGCGCTTGAGGCGGCTGCAAGCACTGGTTTGCCGGTGTGTCTCATGCACATACTGGGTGAGCCCGGAACCATGCAGGATGATCCGCATTACGACGACCTTGTGGGCGAAGTGGGCGCTTTCCTGCTCGAGCGCATGAATCAGTGTGCTACGGCGGGGATCGATCAGCAAAAGATCATTCTTGATCCGGGCTTTGGCTTTGCCAAGACACTGGAGCACAATCTGAGCCTGTTCAAGCACATGGAAGCGCTGCATGCGCTCGGTCAACCTTTGCTGGTGGGCGTTTCGCGCAAGAGTATGATCGGTGCTGTGCTGGGGCGACCCGTAGATCAGCGTCTATCCGGCGGGCTGGCCCTGGCTGCTTTGGCTATGACCAAGGGGGCCCGAATTCTACGTGTGCACGATGTCGCCGAAACGGCTGACGTGGTGCGCATGATCGCAGCTGTCCAGGCAGCTGAATAACAACAGTGGGGCATCCATGACTACCAGAAAATATTTCGGAACCGACGGCATTCGTGGTCGTGTAGGGCAATTTCCGATTACGCCCGAGTTCATGCTGAAACTGGGTTGGGCTGCAGGCATGGCCTTTCGCAGGATGGGCGCCTGCCGGATTCTCGTCGGCAAGGACACGCGCATCTCTGGCTACATGTTCGAATCCGCCCTTGAAGCCGGGCTCTCTGCGGCCGGTGCTGACGTGCTACTGCTGGGGCCTATGCCGACACCTGCGATTGCCTACCTGACGCGTACGTTTCATGCCGAAGCAGGCATCGTGATCAGTGCCTCGCACAATCCGCACTACGACAACGGCATCAAATTCTTCTCCGGTCAGGGCACCAAACTGCCTGACGAGATCGAAATGATGATCGAAGAGCTGCTCGATGCGCCGATGACCGTGGCGGAGTCCGAGAATCTTGGCAAGGTTTCGCGAATTAACGATGCGGCAGGGCGTTATATCGAATTCTGCAAAAGCAGCGTGCCGACCAGCACCGATTTCGCCGGACTCAAGGTGGTCATCGACTGCGCGCATGGTGCGACCTACAAGGTAGCGCCCAACGTCTTTCGTGAGCTCGGAGCGCAGGTTGTCGTACTTTCTGCGCAGCCTGACGGGCTCAATATCAACAAGAATTGCGGCTCCACTCACATGGAAGCCTTGCAGGCGGCAGTGGTCGCAGAGCATGCCGACATGGGCATCGGCTTCGACGGTGACGGCGATCGCGTGTTGATGGTTGACCATACCGGGACCATCGTCGATGGCGACGAGCTGCTTTACATCATTGCCCGTGATCTGCATGAACGTGGACGCTTGCAGGGTGGTGTCGTCGGCACGTTGATGAGTAATCTCGGGCTTGAACTGGCCCTGGCCGAACAGAACATCCCGTTTGTTCGCGCCAACGTCGGTGACCGTTATGTGATCGCCGAGTTGCTTGAGCGCAACTGGCAGATCGGCGGTGAAAACTCTGGCCACATCGTGTGCTTCCAGCACGCCACCACCGGTGATGCCATCATTGCTTCGTTGCAGGTAATACTGGCCCTGCGTCGCAGCGGCATCAGTCTCGCCGAAGCGCGCTTGAAGCTGCGCAAATGCCCGCAGATCCTGATCAATGTGCGCTTTGCAGGTTCAGGTGTAGATCCCGTTTCGCACCCGTCGGTCCAGCAAGCCTGTGCGCGTGTTACCGAGCAGATGGCCGGACGGGGCAGGGTACTGCTGCGCAAGTCGGGCACAGAGCCTTTGGTGCGCGTGATGGTCGAAGGTGAGGATGAAACCCAGGTCAGATCGTACGCCGAAGAGCTCGCAAAACTGGTTGCTGAAGTTTGCGCCTGATTTCGGCTTGCCAGTGTCGGAAGTGTTGGGTAACATCTGCGCCCACTTTGACCCACGAGGTGTAGCATGCGTCGCCCAATGGTAGCTGGTAACTGGAAAATGCACGGTACCCGCGCCAGCGTCGCTGAGCTGATCGAGGGTTTGGGCAAGCAGGTGTTGCCAGGCAGCGTCGATATCGCCGTAATGCCTGCAAGTCTGTTTACCAATCAGGTGATCGAAGGGCTTCAGGCAACGTCGATCATTGTCGGTGCGCAGGATGCAGCCATTCAGGCTGAGCAGGGCGCGCTGACCGGTGAGATCGCGTCGAGTCAGCTGGCTGATGCAGGTTGCAAACTGGTACTTGTCGGGCACTCCGAACGTCGTCAGCTGATTGGCGAGCAGGATGATGTGCTTAACAAGAAGTTTGCGGCGATCCAGGCAAGCGGGCTGACACCTGTGCTTTGCATAGGCGAAACGCTTGAAGAGCGCAAGGCAGGGCAGACGCTTGAAGTTGTCGGGCGTCAGCTTGACAGTGTCATCGCCGAGTTTGGCGTCAGCGCACTGATCAATGCCGTAATTGCCTACGAGCCGGTCTGGGCCATTGGCACCGGATTGACTGCTTCGCCTCAAGAGGCGCAGGAAGTGCACGCAGCAATCCGTGCGCAGCTGGCAAAAGAGAATGCCGAAGTCGCACAAGGCGTGCGACTTCTCTATGGCGGCAGCGTGAAGGCGGCCAATGCGGTCGAGCTCTTCAGCATGCCGGATATCGATGGGGGGCTCATTGGTGGAGCTTCCCTGAATGCAGATGAGTTCGGTGCGATCTGTCGCGCCGCGGGAAACTGAAAAAATGCTGGAAACAGTCGTAATCGTTTTTCACCTGTTGGGCGCTCTGGGCGTTGTTGCTCTGGTATTGCTGCAACAGGGTAAAGGTGCTGACGCCGGTGCGTCGTTCGGAGCAGGGGCATCAAATACTGTCTTCGGAGGTCAAGGAACCTCTACCTTTCTCAGTAAGTTTACTGCTATACTTGCAGCATGTTTTTTCATAACCAGCTTGGGGTTAGGTTACTTTGCTAAAGAGAAAGCTCAACAGCTGACTCAAGTAGGTTTGCCAGATCCCGCAGCACTGGAAGTGAAGCAAAAGCCGGCAGCAGATGATGTACCGGTTCTCGAAGGGCAAAAGCCAGCCGTTGTTCCAGCTGACGTACCTCAAGCCCCAGAGAAGAAGTAAAAAAGAATTCGGCGATGTTTCGTGAGGTCGCCAAAGAGTTGTAATGCCGAGGTGGTGGAATTGGTAGACACGCAACCTTGAGGTGGTTGTGCCCAATGGGTGTAGGGGTTCGAGTCCCCTTCTCGGTACCAATTAACAAGGGAGCCCGCATTAGCGGGCTTTCTTGTAGGTGGATGTTGGATTGACCCAGCAATGGATCGGTCGTATACTTCCACTCCAGCTTTGTCGCGGGGTGGAGCAGTTTGGTAGCTCGTCGGGCTCATAACCCGAAGGTCGTTGGTTCAAATCCAGCCCCCGCAACCAGTTTTAGCGGAGCCCCTTTTAAGGGGCTTTTTGTTAGCTGGACAGTACATGACGTCGATGTTCAGCGGCGTTTTCAGGGATGGGCTTTTGCCCATTTTTTTATTTCTAAAGCATGCACGAGGGGGTTCAGGTGTCGAGCAAGCTAGAACAGTTGCAGGACTTGTTGGCCCCGGTGGTCGTGGCCCTTGGCTATCAATGCTGGGGGGTCGATTTCAGTTCCCAGGGCAAGCATTCGGTGCTGCGCATTTATATTGACAAGGAAGGTGGTGTGCTGGTCGACGACTGCGCAATCGTAAGTCGCCAGATCAGCGGTGTATTGGACGTAGAAGATCCGATCAGCACTGAATACACCCTTGAAGTATCGTCTCCTGGCATGGAGCGCCCGCTGTTCACTATTGAGCAGTTTGCTTCGTACGCCGGGGAACAAGTGAAAATAAAGCTGCGTTCACCTTTCGAAGGGCGACGCAACTTTCAAGGCCTTCTCCGCGGGGTGGAGGAGCAGGATGTCGTGGTGCAGGTTGAAGACCATGAATTCCTGTTGCCGATCGACATGATCGACAAGGCCAACATTATTCCCACGTTTGACTGAGACGTGCCGGTTACTGCGGATCCCGCGGATCCAATGGCTTGCGAAAGGCGAGGCGTACGATGAGCAAAGAAGTACTGCTGGTTGTTGAGTCGGTGTCCAATGAAAAGGGCGTTCCGGCAAGTGTAATTTTTGAAGCGCTGGAGCTGGCTCTTGCCACCGCTACCAAGAAACGTTTTGAAGATGAAGTAGAACTGCGTGTAGAGATCAATCGCCAGACAGGCAACTACGAGACTTTCCGTCGCTGGACAGTTGTCGAAGACGAAGATCTGGACGATCCTGCGTACGAATTGGCCGTAGACCAGGCTCAAGTCAAGAAGCCAGGTGCCGTTGCGGGCGACCTGATCGAAGAGAAAATCGATTCCATCGAATTCGGTCGTATTGCCGCACAGACCGCCAAGCAAGTCATTGTGCAGAAAGTTCGTGAAGCCGAGCGCGCTCAGGTAGTCGATGCCTACCGTGAGCGTCTGGGTGAAATTATTTCTGGTACTGTTAAAAAGGTTACACGTGACAATGTCATCGTTGACCTGGGTAACAATGCCGAAGCCTTGCTGGCTCGTGAAGACATCATTTCCCGGGAAACTTTCCGGGTCGGTGTTCGCGTCCGTGCTTTGCTGAAGGAAATTCGTACCGAAAACCGTGGTCCTCAGCTGATCCTGTCGCGTACTGCGCCAGAAATGCTGATCGAGCTTTTCCGCATTGAAGTGCCGGAAATTGCCGAAGGTCTCATCGAGGTGATGGCTGCCTCCCGTGACCCGGGTTCTCGTGCGAAAATCGCTGTTCGCTCCAAGGATAAACGAATCGATCCGCAAGGTGCCTGTATCGGCATGCGCGGTTCGCGAGTTCAGGCTGTTTCCGGCGAGCTGGGTGGCGAGCGTGTGGATATCGTTCTTTGGGACGATAACCCGGCGCAGTTCGTGATCAATGCAATGTCCCCTGCAGAAGTAGCGGCAATCATCGTAGATGAAGACGCGCATGCAATGGATATCGCAGTGGGAGCGGACAACCTGGCCCAGGCTATTGGTCGTGGCGGTCAGAACGTGCGTCTGGCAAGTCAGCTGACTGGCTGGACACTGAACGTAATGACCGAATCGGACATCCAGGCCAAGCAGCAAGCTGAAACCGGTGACATCCTGCGCAATTTCATCGAAGAACTCGAAGTC
This sequence comes from Pseudomonas meliae, assembly GCF_001400515.1. NCBI lineage: Bacteria > Pseudomonadati > Pseudomonadota > Gammaproteobacteria > Pseudomonadales > Pseudomonadaceae > Pseudomonas > Pseudomonas meliae. Next base: position 26,196 of record NZ_LJQT01000051.1, read on the forward strand.
GATGAAGAATTGGCACAGGTGCTGGTTGATGAAGGCTTCACCAGCCTGGAAGAGATTGCCTACGTACCGTTGGAAGAAATGCTCAACATCGACGGCTTTGACGAAGAAATCGTCAACGAGCTTCGCGCTCGTGCCAAGGATCGTTTGTTGACTAAAGCCATCGCTACAGAGGAAAAGCTGGCAGACGCCCATCCGGCCGAAGACCTGCTCTCGCTTGAGGGTATGGACAAGGATTTGGCGATGGAACTGGCGGTGCGCGGCGTAATTACCCGCGAAGACCTGGCCGAGCAGTCTATAGATGACCTGCTCGACATCGACGGCATTGACGATGATCGTGCCGGCAAGTTGATCATGGCCGCCCGAGCCCACTGGTTCGAGTAATTGGGCGCGGCCTGAGGAGAGAAGTGCATGACGCAAGTCACGGTGAAAGAACTGGCCAAAGTGGTCGACACACCGGTAGAGCGCCTGTTACAGCAGATGCGTGAGGCAGGTCTGCCGCACACCGCCGCCGAGCAAGTTGTGACCGATAACGAAAAACAAGCCTTGTTGACGCACCTGAAAAGCGGTCACAAGGCCAAGGTGGAAGAGCCTCGCAAGATTACCTTGCAGCGCAAGACCACCAGCACCCTGCGCGTTGCTGGCAGCAAGAGCATCAGCGTTGAAGTGCGCAAGAAGAAAGTCTTTGTGCAGCGTAGCCCGGAAGAGATCGAAGCCGAGCGCAAGCGCGAGATGGACGAACGCCGTGCGGTAGAAAATGCCGCTCGTCAAAAGGCTGAAGAAGAAGCCAAGCGTCGCGCTGAAGAAGATGCGCGCAATCAGCCTGCCGCCGGCCAGCCTGCTTCGGCGCCTGCGCAACCTGTTGCTGCAGCTGAGCCTGTGTGCGAAGCACCAGCGCCAGCAGCGGCTGCTCCGGCACCTGCCAGCGCAGCGCCGTCTGCTGACGCTCGCAAGCGTGACGAACAGCGTCGCCCTGACAAGCCTCGTGCTGACGACCGCAATGCCCGCGGCGGCGACGGGGAGCGTAAAAACGCTCCGCATCGCGCTTCGGTCAAGGAGAAGGCTCCGGCCCCTCGCGTTGCTCCTCGTACTACCGACGAAGAAAGCGACAGCTTCCGTCGTGGTGGTCGCGGCAAGTCCAAGCTGAAGAAGCGCAATGCACATGGTTTCCAGAGCCCTACCGGCCCTGTGATCCGTGACGTTGCCATCGGCGAGACCATCACTGTCGGCGAATTGTCGGCACAGATGTCGGTCAAGGCTGCTGAAGTCATCAAGTTCATGTTCAAGATGGGCACTCCGGTGACCATCAACCAGGTGCTGGATCAGGAAACTGCCCAGTTGATCGCCGAAGAGCTGGGCCACAAGGTCACGCTGGTCAGCGACAACGCCCTGGAAGATTCCCTGGCCGAATCGCTGAAGTTCGAAGGTGAGTCGTTCTCCCGTGCACCGGTTGTGACCGTAATGGGCCACGTCGACCACGGTAAGACCTCGCTGCTCGACTACATCCGTCGTGCCAAGGTTGCAGCTGGCGAAGCTGGCGGCATCACCCAGCACATCGGTGCCTACCACGTTGAAACCGAACGCGGCATGGTCACGTTCCTCGACACCCCTGGTCACGCCGCGTTTACCGCCATGCGTGCTCGTGGTGCCAAGGCAACGGATATCGTGATTCTGGTGGTTGCAGCTGACGACGGCGTTATGCCGCAGACCATCGAAGCTGTTCAGCATGCTGTTGCGGCTGGCGTTCCGCTGGTTGTTGCGGTGAACAAGATCGACAAGCCTGGTGCTGACCTCGATCGTATCCGCAGCGAGCTGTCGGTCCATGGCGTGACGTCCGAAGAGTGGGGCGGTGATACGCCTTTCGTTTCGGTATCCGCGAAAATGGGTACTGGCGTCGACGAGCTGTTGGAAGCTGTTCTGCTGCAAGCCGAAGTTCTGGAACTCAAGGCAACTCCTTCGGCCCCGGGTCGTGGCGTTGTTGTCGAGTCCCGTCTGGACAAGGGCCGTGGTCCGGTCGCTACTGTTCTGGTTCAGGACGGTACGCTGCGTCAGGGCGACATGGTTCTGGTCGGTTCGAACTTCGGCCGCATCCGCGCCATGCTTGACGAGAACGGCAAGCCGGTCAAAGAAGCAGGTCCTTCGATCCCGGTCGAAATCCTGGGTCTTGACGGTACTCCGGATGCTGGCGACGAGATGTCGGTGCTGGCTGACGAGAAGAAAGCCCGCGAAGTCGCTCTGTTCCGCCAAGGCAAGTTCCGCGAGGTCAAACTGGCTCGCGCTCATGCCGGCAAGCTGGAGAACATCTTCGAGAACATGGGGCAGGAAGAGAAGAAGACGCTTAATATCGTCCTCAAATCCGACGTCCGCGGTTCTCTGGAAGCATTGCAGGGTGCCCTGGGCGGCCTGGGTAACCACGAAGTGCAAGTGCGCGTAGTCGGTGGCGGTGTCGGTGGTATCACCGAGAGCGACGCCAACCTGGCACTGGCCTCCAACGCTGTACTGTTTGGCTTCAACGTGCGTGCCGATGCTGGCGCGCGCAAGATTGTCGAGCAGGAAGGTCTGGATATGCGTTACTACAACGTGATCTACGACATCATCGAAGACGTCAAGAAAGCCCTCACCGGTATGCTTGGCAGCGACGTTCGGGAGAATATCCTGGGTATCGCCGAAGTCCGCGATGTGTTCCGTTCGCCGAAATTCGGCGCGATCGCAGGCTGTATGGTTCTGGAAGGCACTGTCTACCGTAACCGTCCGATTCGTGTTCTGCGCGAAGACATCGTTATCTTTGAAGGCGAGCTGGAATCCCTGCGCCGCTTCAAGGACGACGCTGCCGAAGTACGTGCAGGCATGGAATGCGGTATCGGCGTCAAGAGCTACAACGACGTCAAGGTCGGTGACAAGATCGAAGTCTTCGAGAAGGTCCAAGTGGCTCGCAGCCTCTAAATCGCGAGCTTCAGGAGTCATGGTGGGAGCTTCGCATGCAAATGCCCTGCTTCCCCCATGGGCTCTAAACGCAACGCCCGGTCTGGCAATTGTCAGGCCGGGCGTTTGCCGCTTTCAGACTGTCAGGGTTTGGTCCCGGATCAGTAACAGGTAACAAGCATGGCAAAAGAATACAGCCGTACCCAACGTATTGGCGATCAGATGCAGCGCGAACTGGCGCAACTGATCCGTCGCGAAATCAAGGACCCACGCGTGGGTCTGGTCACTATCACCGCCGTAGACGTCAGCCGTGACGTGGGTCATGCGAAGATTTTCATGACCGTCATGGGCCAGGACAGCGCGGAAGAGATCGCACAGACCATCAAGGTGCTCAACTCTGCCGCAGGCTTCCTGCGCATGCAGCTGGCACGCGAAATGAAGCTGCGCAGCGTGCCTCAACTGCATTTCCACTACGACGAAAGCGTCGTGCGTGGTGCGCATCTCTCGGCACTGATCGAGCGTGCGGTAGCGCAAGACGGTCAGCATCAGGAAGGCTCGGCATCGCCAGATGCAAAGCCTGAAAGTACCGAGGAATAAAGGGTGGCTCAGGTCAAGCGTATACGCCGCAATGTCAGCGGGATCATCCTGCTCGACAAGCCACTGGGTTTCACTTCCAACGCCGCTTTGCAAAAGGTTCGCTGGCTGCTCAATGCCGAGAAAGCCGGGCATACGGGCAGTCTTGATCCTCTGGCAACGGGTGTTTTGCCGTTGTGCTTTGGCGAAGCGACCAAGTTTTCCCAGTACCTGCTCGATTCGGACAAGTCCTACGAGACTCTGGCGCAGTTGGGCAAGACCACCACGACCGCCGACTCTGAGGGCGAGGTTTTGCTCACGCGTCCTGTGACCGTTGGTCGCGACGATATTGAAGCAGTGTTGCCGCATTTTCGTGGGCAAATCAGCCAGATACCTCCCATGTACTCGGCCCTCAAGCGTGATGGCCAGCCACTTTACAAGCTGGCACGTGCAGGGGAAGTAGTGGAGCGCGAGCCCCGTTCTGTTACTATTGCGCGCCTGGAATTACTTGCTTGCGAAGGCGACACAGCACGTCTGTCCGTCGATTGCAGTAAAGGCACCTATATCCGTACGCTGGTCGAGGATATTGGTGAAAAGCTCGGTTGTGGTGCTTACGTCGCAGAGCTGCGCCGTACCCAGGCGGGGCCTTTCACGCTGGCTCAGACGGTTACGCTGGAAGAGCTGGAGCAAGTGCATGCCGACGGCGGCAATGAGGCGGTTGACCGCTTCCTGATGCCATCGGACAGCGGTCTGCTGGACTGGCCGCTTCTGAAGTTTTCGGAGCACAGTTCGTTTTACTGGTTGCACGGGCAGCCAGTGCGCGCGCCGGACGCACCGAAATTCGGTATGGTTCGCGTGCAGGATCACGAAGGTCGCTTCATCGGTATCGGTGAAGTCGGCGAAGACGGGCGTATTGCGCCGCGTCGATTGATTCGGTCAGAGTGACCGGAACCAGTCCGTCCGCAGGCTAGCCTGCGAGCGGGGTGGAACGAGGATGGCTGTCAACAGGCACGGTCATACCTCCTTTTTTAATACGAGGATCTGTCCTCGGCCTGTTGGAAACGTTTCTCCGGAAGCGCTTCCTTGAACAAAAGGATTGCCCACATGGCACTCAGCGTTGAAGAAAAAGCTCAGATCGTAACCGACTACCAGCAAGCTGTTGGTGATACTGGTTCGCCAGAAGTGCAAGTTGCACTGCTGACCGCCAACATCAACAAACTGCAAGGCCACTTCAAGGCCAACGGTAAGGACCACCACTCGCGTCGTGGTCTGATCCGTATGGTAAACCAGCGTCGCAAGCTGCTGGATTACCTGAAAGGTAAGGACGTTAGCCGTTACAGCGCCCTGATCGGTCGTCTGGGTCTGCGTCGCTAATAACGACGTTGCTAGAGGTTGGTTGTCTGTCACGATCCGTCGGGTTTTCCCGGTGGTTCTGGCAGGCTCCCAGCCTCAAGTTTTATCTGGACTGTGGAAGGGGCCGATTCCCCACGCTGCCCAAGAATTCGCAAGAAACCAGTTCCCCAAGAGCCACAAAGAAAGGTAGGAAACCGTGAACCCGGTAATCAAAAAGTTTCAGTTCGGTCAATCGACCGTAACCCTCGAGACAGGCCGTATCGCCCGTCAAGCCTCTGGCGCAGTATTGGTCACCGTTGACGACGACGTCAGCGTACTCGTGACTGTGGTCGGCGCCAAACAGGCTGACGCTGGCAAAGGCTTCTTCCCTCTGTCCGTGCACTATCAGGAAAAAACCTACGCTGCCGGCAAGATTCCTGGTGGTTTCTTCAAGCGTGAAGGCCGTCCTTCCGAGAAAGAAACCCTGACCTCGCGCCTGATCGACCGTCCGATCCGCCCGTTGTTTCCAGAAAGCTTCATGAACGAAGTGCAGGTTGTCTGCACCGTCGTCTCCACCAGCAAGAAAATCGATCCGGACATCGCTGCGATGATCGGTACTTCGGCTGCACTGGCCATCTCCGGTATTCCGTTCGACGGTCCGGTCGGTGCTGCGCGCGTTGCTTTCCACGAAAGCACCGGCTACCTGCTGAACCCGACTTACGAGCAACTGCAGGCTTCGAGCCTGGACATGGTCGTAGCCGGTACTTCCGAAGCCGTTCTGATGGTTGAATCCGAAGCCAAAGAGCTGACCGAAGACCAGATGCTGGGCGCTGTGCTGTTCGCCCATGACGAATTCCAGGTGGTGATCAACGCCATCAAGGAACTGGCTGCAGAAGCCGCCAAGCCTGTCTGGGACTGGCAGCCAAAGCCTGAAGCCACCGCACTGCTGGGCGCTATCCGTGCCGAGTTCGGCGACGCGATCTCCCAGGCTTACACCATCACTGTCAAAGCCGACCGCTATGCGCGTCTGGGCGAGCTGAAAGATCAGGTCGTTGCCAAGCTGGCTGTTGAAGAAGGCAGCCCGTCTGCCAGCGAAGTCAAAGCTGCTTTCGGTGAAATCGAATACCGCACCGTTCGCGAAAACATCGTCAACGGCAAGCCGCGTATCGATGGTCGCGATACTCGTACCGTTCGCCCTCTGAATATCGAAGTCGGCGTTCTGCCGAAGACTCACGGTTCGGCACTGTTCACCCGTGGCGAAACTCAGGCGCTGGTTGTTGCAACGCTGGGTACCGCGCGCGACGCACAGCTGCTCGACACCCTTGAAGGCGAGAAAAAAGACCCCTTCATGCTGCACTACAACTTCCCTCCGTTCTCTGTGGGCGAGTGTGGTCGCATGGGCGGCGCGGGCCGTCGTGAAATCGGTCACGGCCGTCTGGCCCGTCGCAGCGTTCAGGCCATGCTGCCAGGCGCCGACGTGTTCCCGTACACCATCCGTGTCGTGTCGGAAATCACCGAGTCCAACGGTTCCAGCTCCATGGCTTCGGTCTGCGGCGCTTCCCTGGCACTGATGGACGCTGGTGTTCCGATGAAGGCACCGGTTGCCGGTATCGCCATGGGTCTGGTCAAGGAAGGCGAGAAGTTCGCCATTCTGACCGACATCCTGGGTGACGAAGATCACCTGGGCGACATGGACTTCAAGGTAGCCGGTACCTCCAAAGGTGTTACCGCGCTGCAGATGGACATCAAGATCAAAGGCATCACCGAAGAAATCATGGAGATCGCCTTGGGTCAGGCCCTGGAAGCTCGCCTGAACATCCTCGGTCAGATGAACCAGATCATCGGTCAGTCGCGTAACGAACTGTCGGCCAACGCTCCGACCATGATCGCGATGAAGATCGACACCGACAAGATCCGTGACGTGATCGGCAAGGGTGGTGCAACCATCCGTGCTATCTGCGAAGAGACCAAGGCTTCGATCGACATCGAAGACGACGGCTCGATCAAGATCTTCGGCGAGTCCAAGGAAGCGGCTGAGGCAGCACGTCAGCGCGTTCTGGGCATTACCGCAGAAGCCGAGATCGGCAAGATCTACGTCGGTAAGGTTGAGCGCATCGTCGATTTCGGTGCATTCGTCAACATCCTGCCGGGCAAGGACGGTCTGGTTCACATCTCGATGCTGAGCGATGCTCGCGTAGAGAAAGTGACCGATATCCTCAAGGAAGGTCAGGAAGTCGAAGTGCTGGTACTGGACGTGGACAACCGCGGTCGTATCAAGCTGTCGATCAAAGACGTAGCGGCAGCGAAAGCGTCGGGCGTCTGATTGATCTGAGCGGCATGTGAAAAAGGACTCTTCGGAGTCCTTTTTTATGAGCGCAATTAGAGGGTTACAAGCGGGGCATGCAAACTGCTCGGTATAAACATGCATCTTGCAAGCACAATAAGTGAGGAACGGGCAAACTGCACGACCCGGCTAAAAATGAAAAAACTCAACTATATGATTTTAAAGGATTTTTAGTATATTTGGTTTTTGGCACACCGCTTGCGATATACCTGTTAACCCTGCCACCACACGCTGGTGCAGATTTCGAGAAAAACAGGAGTTATCGTATGAAGAAGTTCACTATTGCCGCTGCTACCGCTACCGCTACCGCTACTGCCCTGACTCTGACCATGGCCAACGCTGCTTTCGCACAGACCTCGGCCCAAGCGCCAATGGTTCTGGCAGCCAACACCACTACTCAAGAAGTCAAAGAAGATACTTCTGACACTTGGATCACCACCAAAGTCAAAGCTGACCTGCTGACCGAGAAAGGCATCCCAGGTTCGGACATCAAGGTTGAGACCAACAAAGGTGTGGTTTCCCTGTCCTCCATGGTAAAAGTTACCGAAGCTCAGAAAAACACCGCCGTCGCTATCACCAAGAAAATCAAAGGTGTTAAAGACGTATCGGCTGCTGGCCTGAAAGCCGAGTAATCGAATACTGCCCATGAACAGTCGCAGTCATTGATTGATGGAAAGTTCATGCGAGGCTACAAGGATGTAGCCATTAAAGGCCCCGACTGAAGAGTCA
>NZ_LJQT01000343.1:0-507 GCF_001400515.1 Pseudomonas meliae
TTCGGTGCCAGTCGCTGGCACCTAGTGCACTGGCACGTAGCACGTAACGCGATGCCGCCTTTACTGGTGCAACTAAGCATGGATATCGGGAGCGCGATTCTTATGGCTTCAGCCCTAGGATTTATCGGCCTGGGTGCACAACAACCTACGGCAGAGTGGGGCGCTATGGTCGCCACCGGACGCAACTACATCCTGGATAACTGGTGGTACTCGGCCTTTCCGGGTCTAGCAATTCTGATTACGGCCACTGGCTTCAATTTGCTGGGTGATGGCGTGCGTGATCTGCTCGATCCACAGCAACAGGGGAAATGACCATGCAGATATCGAGTCCAGTACTGGCTATCGACAACTTGTACCAGGAATTTCCTGGCTATAAGAACAACGTCAAGGCCCTCAACGGATTATCGTTGCACATCAATCCTGGTGAAATCGTAGGTGTCGTTGGTGAGTCCGGATCGGGCAAGTCGGTGACTGCCATGTTGAGCATGCGCCTGCTGCCTGAGCGCA
>NZ_LJQT01000170.1:0-738 GCF_001400515.1 Pseudomonas meliae
TACGGGCACGAAAAAGACGTGCTGGTCAGCGACACCCGCCTGGGGGACGCGATCATTGATAGCGTCACCAACTTCGAACACTACGATTTCGTCGAGAACCGGCCCAATCGGGGTGGCCAGCGCTTTGCGACGACCTTTGACCTGCGCGACTACCCCAGTGGCGGGACCTACCCCGGCATGTGGGATGAAGCCATCGAGCAGCAGTTCGAGTTCACCCTGGTGCAAACGTTTCTGTTCGAGGACCGCAACAAGGCCAAGGACAAATTCAAAAAGCACGTGGCGGATCTGGGTTCGGTCGAGCGCGATTCCAGGCAGACCGAGGAGCTTGAAAATGCCATCGAGGCCATCACCCTGGGCGACAAGGCGTTCGGTCGTTATCACGCCTCGCTGATCGTCTTCGGCAAGACCCCGGACCAGGCCATCGAGAACGGCACGAAAATGGCGTCGGTGTTTACGGTACGTGACGCGACCTTTGTGCGTTCGACCATGAGCAACATCGACACCTGGTACACGCAGTTCCCCGGTGTGACCGAGGCCATGTACCCCATGATGAAATCGACCGAGAACCTGGCGTGCAGCTTTTCCCTGCACTCCACCCCCACGGGCAAGGTCAAGGGCAACCCCATCGGTGATGGAACGGGTGTGATGCCCGTGCTGACGGCCAACAAGGCGTTGTATGTCCTCAACGTGCATGACAGCCCGCCCGGTCAGAACAACCTCGGTGAAATGCTGCCAGGA
>NZ_LJQT01000114.1:0-327 GCF_001400515.1 Pseudomonas meliae
AACCCGGGGCGGTTCAGTTCTACACGCGGGAGTTCTTTTGCGTAGATCTGATAAAGAGCACCGGAACTTGTATTGCCATTGGCTTTCGCCTTTTCGGCCCATTGCAAAATACTGCTGTTTACCAGGCGGCCATTGGGCAGCCCGCTTTTCTGGACGGACGTGGTGGCCGAACTGCCTTGCCCCTCTTCGATGTTCAATGGCATACGACCCAGATGGGTCTGCCCCTGGCGTATAAGACGGGGACCGGCGGGGCCGCGCTTTTCATTGAGTACCTGGGCAATTTGATCGGACTGACTGCCGGAACTCCCACTTAAGGAGACGCTGAAC
>NZ_LJQT01000220.1:0-847 GCF_001400515.1 Pseudomonas meliae
TTTTGCAGCGCCTCCTTAAGGATTCACACTTGGGAGCAGCTCTACAATGACGCGGCCGCTGTGAAAACTTTGTGAAGAGTATTCACTGTTTTCACTTTTTTTCCGGCTGGATGGTGTTGGTCACTTCGGACGTCGGCACGAAGGTCTTCGATTCTTCGGCAGCCGCTTCCTTGGACGCAGCTTTGTCCTTGGCCGCTTCGGTGTTCTCTTTGGCAGCCTCGTTCACTTTGTCCTGGGCAGACTCCATCTTCTCCTGGGATTTCTCCTGATGAGCCTGAGCGTCCTGTGCTTTCTGTTCGGATTTGCTGTCGCAGGCAGCCAGACCCAGAGTGGCGGCGATGATGAGGGCGGAGGCAGTAAACTTGAGCACGTAATTTTCCTTGTGGAAGCAAATGTATGGCTTCGATGGTGGGGAGGGAAAATTAGTTCAACGGGATGGGGGTGGCAGGGCTCTGGATGGCTGGTCTTGATTTGCTCGAAGCACTGGGCTTCCGCGCTGCGTAACGCATGTGTGAGCATGCCTCTTCCAGGCGAAGGCCTCTCGCAGTCGATAAACGATTTTGGAGTTCAAGTATGGAGACCGTACGGATGACCGATCAAAAGGGCGCTTTAATAAGCGCGCAGACTGAAGTGGGCACGTACACCAGCGACAGCCAACATATTCGCGACTTGATTCGTCGCGAACAGGCCCGGAGCGCAGACATCGAAGCCACCCGGCTTGCGCTGATGAAGGCGAGTCCAGCGGGGCGCCTCGTCCATTCAGCGTAGATGAATTCAAACGGAGAATGTTGAAGGCGAATGGCTGAGTATCGTTTCGCCCAGACAACAAAAAGCCCGCACGAGGCGG
>NZ_LJQT01000312.1:0-2616 GCF_001400515.1 Pseudomonas meliae
GAGCGCCGCACGATAGTTGAGGTGATCGTTGCCAGTAACTGTTGCGCAGAGATCAGACAGCGTAATCTGCCGGGTCTGACGTCAATCCTCCAGGAGGTCCCACATGTATTGGGCAGAATTTCTTACCGTTGCGCTGATCCACCTGCTGGCCGTCGCCAGCCCCGGTCCGGACTTCGCGGTGGTGGTGCGCGAAAGCGTCACGCATGGGCGCAAGGCCGGTACCTGGTCAGCGCTTGGTGTCGGCTCGGCTATTTTTCTCCATGTGGGCTATTCACTGCTGGGTATCGGGATTATCGTTTCCCAGTCCATCGTGCTGTTCAACGCGCTGAAATGGGCGGCAGCTGCATACCTGCTGTACATCGGTATCAAGGCCCTGCGCGCCAGGCCGGCGGCTGCGACGGGCGATGCCGCTATCAAGGCAATACCGGGCGAGCGCACAGCAAAGAGTGCCTACATCAGCGGTTTCGTCACCAACGGCCTTAACCCCAAGGCAACGCTGTTTTTCCTATCGCTTTTCACCGTAGTGATTAATCCGCACACGCCGCTGCTGGTGCAGGGCGGCTATGGGGTCTACCTCGCAGTGGCGACGGCCGCGTGGTTCTGCCTGGTGGCGCGGCTGTTCAGCCAGGCGCGGGTACGCGCGGGTTTTGCGCGCATGGGCCACTGGTTTGATCGGGCCATGGGCGGAGTGCTGGTCGCGCTGGGTATCAAACTGGCGTTCACTGAAGTGCACTGAAGCCTGCATTCAACAACGCTTTTGCCGAGCGTATACCGAGTATGAGTGCCTCTTTCAGGCGGCGAGAGGCGCTTCGAAAAAACATCCCTTTTACTGATTTCACTGGCAGGCGAGGGCTCTAGAGTCCATATTTCCAGCTCCGCCTGTGGACTTTGAAAAGGGACTCATATGTTACAGACTCGCGTTCTTGCGCCCGCCGATGGCGCTTACCAGTACCCTCTGTTGATCAAGCGCCTGCTGTCGTCCGGCAGTCGTTATGAAAAGACGCGTGAAATTATTTACCGCGACTCCGTTCGCTACACCTACCCGACCCTCAACGAGCGCATCTGCCGCCTGGCCAACGTTCTCACGGCGGCAGGCGTGAAAGCTGGCGACACCGTGGCGGTCATGGACTGGGACAGCCATCGCTATCTGGAATGCATGTTCGCCATCCCGATGATTGGCGCAGTGATCCACACCGTCAATGTGCGGCTATCGCCCGAGCAGATCGCCTACACCATCAATCATGCCGATGACCGGCTGGTGCTGATCAACAGCGAATTCACGGGCCTGTATCATGCCATGTCCGGACATTTGACCACCGTTGAAAAGACCCTGCTGCTGACGGATCTGCCCGACAAGACCGCCGACCTGCCAAACCTCGTCGGCGAGTACGAGACCCTGCTGGCGGCAGCCAGCCCCGAGTACGCTTTCGAGGATTTCGACGAGAACTCGGTCGCGACCACGTTTTACACCACAGGCACCACGGGCAACCCCAAAGGCGTCTATTTCACCCATCGCCAGTTGGTGCTGCACACCATGGGCGTGGCGGCCATCCTGGGATGCGTCGAAAGTCCGCGGCAGTTGGGCAACGATGACGTCTATATGCCAATCACTCCGATGTTCCATGTGCATGCCTGGGGCATTCCCTATGTAGCGACCATGCTGGGCCTGAAACAGGTGTACCCCGGCCGCTACGAGCCCGAGTTGCTGGTAGAGCTTTGGCGCAAGGAGAAAGTGACCTTCTCGCATTGCGTGCCGACCATCCTGCAAATGCTGCTCAACGCCAAGTCTGCTCAGGATGCGGACTTTGGCGGCTGGAAAATCATCATTGGCGGCAGCTCGCTGAACCGCAGCCTGTATCAGGCAGCCAAGGCCAGAGGCATCCAGCTCACCGCCGCGTATGGCATGTCTGAAACCGGTCCACTGATTTCTGTCGCGCACATCAACGACGAACTGAAGGCCAGCAGCGAAGACGAGCAGATTACCTACCGCATCAAGGCCGGTGTGCCTGGCATGCTGGTAGAAGCAGCCATCGTCGATCAGCAAGGCAACTTCCTTCCGGCCGATGGCGAAACCCAGGGTGAGCTGGTCCTGCGTGCGCCCTGGCTGACCGAAAGCTATTTCCGCGAGCCTGAGAAAGGTGCTGAGTTGTGGGCAGGCGGCTGGCTGCATACTGGCGATGTGGCAACGCTGGACGGTATGGGCTTCATCGATATTCGCGACCGTATCAAGGATGTGATCAAGACCGGCGGTGAATGGATTTCCTCGCTGGAGCTTGAAGACCTGTGCAGCCGGCATCCTGCTGTGCGCGAAGTAGCTGTGGTCGGTATCGCCGACCCGCAATGGGGTGAGCGGCCTTTTGCCTTGCTGGTGATTCGCGACGGCCATCAGCTTGATGCCAAGGGCTTGAAGGAGCATCTCAAACCGTTCGTCGAGCAAGGTCACATCAACAAGTGGGCAATTCCCAGCCAGATCGCGCTTGTTACTGAAATTCCCAAGACCAGCGTCGGCAAGCTCGACAAGAAGCGCATGCGTCTGGACATTGTGGAATGGCAGAACAGCAACAGCACGTTCCTTTCCACGCTCTGACACCGTCTGCTTGCCGCGCCCGTCGGGCA
>NZ_LJQT01000382.1:0-471 GCF_001400515.1 Pseudomonas meliae
AAATTCCTATGCATGAACTGGGCCTGGCTCATGGCGACGGCCGCTTCGCCAAACTGATGGCCGGCTATGCCAAGACCGACCTGCTGATCTTGGACGACTGGGGGCTGGCACCGTTTACCGCCGCGCAACGGCGCGACATGCTTGAGCTGCTGGACGACCGCTACGGCAATCGCTCGACGCTGGTCACCAGCCAGATGCCGGTGGACAAATGGCATGCGCTGATCGGCGATCCGACCTTGGGCGACGCGATCCTCGACCGTCTGGTGCACAACGCTTATCGAATCGAGTTGAAGGGTGAATCGATGCGCAGGCGCGCAACGAAATTGACGACGAAAGGGACTTCAGACTAACAATGCGAACCTGCGTCGCTGCGCTCCGACTGCCTGTCCGGATAAGCGTGGAACGAGTGTCCGGATGTTGGTGGGCTGAGTGTCCGGATGACGTGGAATTCGCACCTTGACGCTGCGCAAT
>NZ_LJQT01000103.1:0-523 GCF_001400515.1 Pseudomonas meliae
CTACTTCAGACCTTCCTAAGGCTTACGCGCTTCGCTTTTTATGCTCTGCGTGAGCATGCCTGAGTGACGCAGCTCGTCACGACACGCATGCCGACGCAGAGCATTTGCACTAGCCGGTGCTTTTTAACGCAATGCGACACATCGGCATCGCGCTGGCACATGAGTTCAGCTACCCTCGGTGCTCTGCCGACGGGATATCAGCATGAGCACCATCCACTCCAGCGACTCGACCGCACCCCCCTTTTTCTGGCGCGATGAGTGTCTGCCTTTCATTGAGGCGCGCTCGGTAGAAGGTGGCCGGCTGGTCTGCTATGCCCCGCATTCGCATGAGACTTTTTCCATCGGCGCGATTACCGCTGGGCAAAGCACCTATTTGCACGAAAAGAGCTCACAGCGCGTAACGGCAGGCACCGCGGTCCTGATGAACCCCGGAGATGTGCATGCCTGCAACCCGATCAACAATCAGCCGTGGTCGTACCTGATGCTTTATGTGGACAGCCATTGGCTAGGGATTCTCCGATCA
>NZ_LJQT01000246.1:0-314 GCF_001400515.1 Pseudomonas meliae
TTACAGTGGCGGTGACAGTTGGAGGCCATCCCTAAGCCTGTAGCGGTCACGCCAAACCCAAGAGGCGAACGTGTGCCTGAGTACACCCCTGCTCCCTTGCCAAAAGCGGCGCAGATTGCACCGGCGCCCAGCGTTATCGCGTACGACGAACACTTCGAAGATCAGCCGGAATGGATGAGAGACGTAGCCTAAATTCGATCTCGCCATGGTCGGAAATCGTCTATCCGGCGTAGACGGAATTCGACCGGTAGTAAGACCGATATTCAATAAGACAGATGTAGAAAGACAAAAGCATTAGGGATTCTCCGATCAAG
>NZ_LJQT01000435.1:0-482 GCF_001400515.1 Pseudomonas meliae
TTGATCGGAGAATCCCTAGTGATAAAAATAGGGCCGCAGATCGCCTACAAAGCAGTGATTTCGGCGTTCATGATGAAGGCCAGATCTGCACCCAGTTGCCGGCGAATCCTATTAACTGAGGTGTCTGTTGGAACCGCTTTATAGAACGAGAACTCTGGCGAGGTCGAATGTTGCAGCACGATCAGATGGGTTTTGCCAAGGCGTTTCAACCTCCGCAGTTGAGCAACTTCGTCCACCATCTGTGTGATTGCCAAATCAAACCAGTTGGGCGCATCAGTTGGCTCTTCAATCGATATCCCTTGGATAGTCAAACAAAGCTTGTAGCCACTCAATTTCAGCTGAGCAACCAGATCTGCTTGGATAGAGGCACCTATTTCAACAGAGGTCATCCCGCCATCACCATTATTGGATACAGGCCCAAGCAGCTTGTTATGAAGATAGATTTTGCACGACCAAGCTAGACCTTTAGGGATTCTCCGATC
>NZ_LJQT01000095.1:0-31062 GCF_001400515.1 Pseudomonas meliae
TTTTGGTTGGCGTTGACATCCAACGGCGACATGGACGCCAGAATAAGGTCGCGAGTGATCGTCATCGAGTTGGAATATGCGCAGCCATGAATACGGCGCTTCTCGATGGTCAGGTATCCATGCTCACGCAATTTCTTGATGAACGCCTTTGCAACAGTAAGGCTGCAAGCACACGCGCTGGCGATGTGGTTCTGATTGTCGAACCACAGCTTGCCTTCGCCGGTGAAGTAGTCGTGCCGATCTTTCATGAGCACCCACAGAATCTTGTCCTGTGCAGAAAGTGCGACGGGCTGGCGAGTAGTCAGACTGAGAAGCTGGCGGGCTTGGAGAAGGGTGTGCGGGCGTCGAGAATGTATGCACATCCCCAGCCATCGGGGGAGGGGAAGCGCTGACCGGCGAGAACTTGCAGCACTGTGAGTAGTACAAACAAAAAAACCCATGAATTCTAAGCAACTGAATTCACAGGGTTTTCTTAATATGGCGGTGAAGGAGGGATTCGAACCCTCGATACAATTTCTTGTATACACACTTTCCAGGCGTGCTCCTTAAGCCACTCGGACACCTCACCGTATCTCGACGACAACGTTGTGTCTGTCGAGGCGCGCTAATGTAGTCGAAACCTTTTCCTAACGCAAAACTTTTTTTCAGATTTTTCATGCGGTTAAGCAAATAAACGCTTATGCGCCACTGAAAAGCCCGAGAAGGCGGTGCGGCGCTGAGGCGCACCGCCGCTCGTCTCGTGAAGTTCAGGCGCTGAAGCCGCCGTCGATGGTCAGGCTGGCACCGGTTATGTAGCCGGCTTCCGGGCCTGCCAGGTAGGCGACGAAGCTGGCGATTTCTTCGCTTGTGCCGTAGCGAGGCAAGGCCATCAGTGCTTTCAGGGTTTCGGCGAATTCGCCCTGTGCCGGGTTCATGTCGGTATCCACCGGGCCGGGCTGGACGTTGTTGACGGTGATGCCCTGCGGGCCAAGGTCGCGGGCCATGCCTTTGGTGAGGCCAATCAGCGCCGATTTGCTCATGGCGTAGGTTGCTCCGCCTGCAAATGGCATGCGATCAGCGTTGGTGCTGCCAATGTTGATGATGCGGCCACCTTCTTCCATGTGCCGGGCGGCTTCCTGGCTGGCGATGAACACGCTACGCACGTTGATCGCCAGGGTTTTGTCGAAGTCCTGCATGCTGAATTCATTGAGTGGTGCGATCGCCAGAATGCCGGCGTTGTTGACCAGGATATCCAGCCTGCCAAGGGTCTCGGCAGTGGTCTGTACGGCCTGGCGGATGGCTTTTTCGTCGGCGCTGTCGGCGCGAATGGCCAGGGCCCGGTCGCCGTTGGCGACGATGCTGTCCTGAATCTCCAGAGCGTTGACCTCGGAGCTGACGTAGGTAAATGCCACGGCGGCGCCTTCTTTAGCCAGCCGCTGGACGATGGCTGCACCGATGCCTCGGGAGCCGCCCTGCACGAGCGCTACTTTGCCAGCGAGTTTAAGGTGTTCGATCATGATGTTCTCCTTGGAGGGCGGGCCTCGGACAAGCCTGAGCCTGTCGACGATTGAGACCAGAATAGACCCTGATTGCGATAGTCTTGCTGAACCAAAAGTTCGGACTGATTCATCATGGATATTCAAGGCAACAGCGCGCTGATCCTGATCGACATGCAGCAGGGGATCAATCATCCCAGGCTGGGGCGGCGTAACAATCCGCAAGCCGAGGCGAATATAGGCGCGCTGCTGGGTGCCTGGCGACAATCCAGGCGTCCGGTGATTCACGTTCGGCATTTCTCGACGTCGCCGCAATCAGTGTTCTGGCCGGAGCAGTCGGGGGTCGAGTACCAGTCAGCGTTCTTGCCGCACGCTGATGAGCGGGAGTTGAGCAAGCAGGTGCCTGACGCGTTTTGCGGGTCGTTTCTGGAGATGTGGTTACGCTCGGACGGGATCGGGCAGGTGGTGATTGTCGGCGTGATCACCAACAATTCCGTCGAGTCCACCGCGCGCAGTGGCGGCAATCTTGGCTTTAACGTGATGGTCGCGCATGACGCCTGCTTTACCTTTGATCAAGCAGACTTCTTCGGCACGCCGCGCAGTGCCGAAGACGTGCACGCGATGTCGCTGGCCAACCTGCACGGTGAATACGCTACGGTCTTGTCCACGGCGCAGATCCTTCAGCATATTGCTGTCGAATAGCGCCGGACGGGTTTACTTGCGGGTTTTCTTCGGGGCTGCGGGAAGCGGGGCAAACAGGGCCTGAAGGTCTTCGTCGCGCAGTTTCCAGTCGCCGGTTGTGCGGCCATCAAGCACACCGGCTGCCAGCGCTGACTTTTCCCGTTGCAGGCGCTGGATTTTCTCTTCCACGGTGCCGCGCGCGATCATCTTGTAGACGAACACCGGCTTGTCCTGACCGATACGATAAGCACGGTCGGTCGCTTGATTCTCCGCTGCCGGGTTCCACCACGGGTCATAGTGGATCACGGTATAGGCGGCAGTCAGGTTGAGGCCGGTGCCGCCAGCTTTCAGGCTGATCAGGAAGATCGGCAGCTTGCCGCTCTGGAAGTCATGAATCGGCGTGCGTCGATCCCGGGTCGAGCCGGTCAGCAGCGCGTAGGCGATGCCGCGTTGCTTGAGCTCTTCCTCGATCAGGCTGAGCATCGAAGTGAACTGCGAGAACAACAGAATCTTGCGACCTTCGGCCAGCAGTTCTTCGAACATCTCCATCAGGCTGTTGAGCTTGCCTGAAGTGCCCTGTTTGCTGTTGACCGGCATGTCCTGATTGACCAGACGCAGGTCACAGCACACCTGGCGCAGCTTGAGCAACGCTTCGAGAATGATTATCTGGCTGCGTGCCACGCCCTTGCGGGTGATTTCGTCCCTGACCTTCTTGTCCATCGCCAGGCGCACGGTTTCGTACACGTCGCGCTGGGCATCGTTAAGGTCGACCCAGTGGATGATCTCGGTCTTGGGTGGCAGCTCGGTGGCCACTTGCTCCTTGGTGCGACGCAGCAGAAACGGCTTGATACGCGCATTGAGGTGGTGGAGGCGGTCCTGGTTGCCATGCTTTTCGATGGCGGTGCGGTAATTGCTGTTGAATTCCTTGCTGTTGCCCAGCCAGCCGGGCATCAGGAAGTGGAACAGTGACCACAGCTCGCCCAGGTGGTTTTCCAGTGGCGTACCGCTCAGGCACAGGCGCTGACGTGCGTTGAGGTTGCGTGCGGCCTGGGCGGCCTTGCTGTTGGGGTTCTTGATGTACTGCGCTTCATCGAGAATCAGCACGTGGAAGGGCTGTTTTTCGAGCAGTTCCAGGTCCCGTGGCAGCAATGCGTAAGTGGTCAGGATCAGGTCGTAATCCTGCAGGTTGCCAGCGTCCTGATGACGATTGGCGCCATACAGGGCCAGTACCTTGAGGTCCGGGGTGAAGTGCTCGGCTTCATCCAGCCAGTTGGGAATCAGACTGGTGGGCATGACGGCCAGCGCGGGTCGGTCGAGGCGTCCGGCCTGTTTTTCCATCAGCAGGTGAGCCAGGGTCTGCAGCGTTTTGCCCAGCCCCATGTCATCAGCCAGCACGCCGCCGACTTCCAGCTCGCGCAGCGACTGCATCCAGCTAAGGCCTTCAAGCTGATAAGGACGCAGCGTGGCATTCAAGCCATCGGGCAGGCTGACCGGCGCGTCCTTGATGTTGATCAGGCGTTCGGCAAAGTGGCGCAGACGGTCGCCACCCTGCCAGGTCAGCGGCAGATCTTCTAGCTGGGTCAGGCGTGCTGCATCGGCCTTGCTCATGCGCAGCGCGTTGTTGCCCTCCTGCCGCCAGTAGAAATCGCCCAGTGTTGCCAGTACCGGCTTGAGTCGGCCGTAGGGCAGGGCGATCTGCACCGGGCTGCCGCCGCTCTGGGTGAAGTGGTTGAGCTGCACCAGCAGTTGTTCTTCGTCGCCGCGCTTGGCCACTGCCGACGGGCTCATCAGTTCGGGATGGCTGCGGATCAGGTTGATCAGAATCGGCAGCAGGCTCAGGCGCTCGCCGTTGACGATGATGCCCAGTTCCAGGTCGAACCAGTCTTGTTCGTTCTCTTCGTCGATGACCGCGTACCAGTCTTCCACCGGCGTGACGTCGAAACCGAACTCGTCCTGAATGTCGATTTCCCAGCCTTGCTCGCGCAGCCGTGGCAGGTCGTCGAGGACGAAATGCAGCCAGGCCTTGTCGTTGGGCAGTTCGTACATGTCGCCGGCACTGTCGGGCAGGGCCTTGCTCGGCCGGGTGGCGACCTTGAAGCCCAGGTCGGCCAGTTCCTGACGCAACTGCCGCTCCCGTTCGCCCTGACGACGGATGCGCAGGGTTTCGGTGTCGGTGTGCTCGATGATGTCGCTTTTCTGATTCACCAGGTCGCTGCCCAGCGAACTGACCAGAATGCTGACGTTGGTGGTGCCGACCGCGTAATGCTTGCCATAGGCGAAGGCCAACGCGGCACGGTGCTGAATATGCCGTTGCATGCGCCCGTTGCGTGGCTCGTAGGCGCTGAACTCGATGCTTGCCAGAATCAGTCTTGGCCGCGGTTGCAGGTTATCGATCAGGCGTTCCGGCAGCTTCGGCTTTTGCTCGACATGCTTTTCCATTTCCTGCTGGTGTGAAGCCAGCGCGGCTTGCAGCAGCGGCCGGTTCTGCGGGTCCTGGAGAAAATGCAGCGCGGCCACACAGTGCTTACAGTCGTTGCGGACTGGGCAGGTACATTTGCAGGTCAGGTAGTTCTTGTAGCGATCCGGGTCCTTGAACAGCAGGGTCTGGGTGTAGATTTCCAGACCCGAGCCGCGGCATGCGGTACGGATGATCTGCGGGCTGGAGTCTTCCAGCACGATGCGTTTTTGCCGGGCGTAGTCAAGCCCTCGCTCAAGCGTTCGATCGTTGAATAAGTCTGTCCAGGCCGAGGCCAGGACTTTTTCGAGAATGGACGACAAGTTTTAAAAGGCCCTACGCCGCAGCGATGCTCAAAAGAAAGGGGGCGCCTTGGCGTCCCTTGCGTACGTAAAGATCAAAGAGGAGAAACTTTGATCAGCAACGCGAGGTTGCCATTGTCCAGATAGGTCAGCTCACCGTTTTTTACCCTGGCGGTCTGCTTCAATCGTTCACTGCTGATGACCACGCCATGCGGGTCCAGCTGGTTGACCCAGAATTGTGCATCAATATCGGTAAAGCGTGCCATCGCCAGACTCACGGTGCCCTCGATAGGGAAGTGCCCAAGCCGCTCGTCACCACTGGTGACGGCAACCTTGCCCGGCTCGGTGCCGATGCTCTGCTGCCAGGCGCGCTGCATCAGCACCTGGTAATTGCCACTGCCCTGCAGTTTGCTGGCCAGATCATTGAGGGCGGGGCTTCGTTCATCGGTCGCGGCGATCTTCTGCGCGTCCTTGTCCCAGTTTTCCGGGACAAGCTGACGGGTCGAGGCGGGTTCGCCGTTCTGGCGAAACAGCAGAATCTCGACCTGATACAAGCCGTCGGCGAACGCGGTCGGCGCGATCAGCGTCAGCAGCAGGATCAATGAACGAAACAGACGCATGCGTGAATCCTTCAAGCAGTTTTCGGGGTCAGGCGCTCAAGCAGCGCTTCGATGGTATTGAAACGCTCTTCCGGGCGCTCCATGGGCACCAGGAATTTGAACAGCGTGGCACCTTCGAACTTGTAACGGTTGGGCTGGCTCTGGATCAGCTTGATCAGGGTCAGCGGATCAACTGGAGTCTCGGTCGCGAATTCGATGCGTCCACCTTGCGGGCCGCCGTCGATTTTCTTGATACCCAGCTGTTCAGCGTGCAGTTTGAGCAGCGTGATGCGCACCAGGTTCTTGGTCGGCTCCGGCAACAGGCCGAAGCGGTCGATCATTTCTACCTGCAAGTCTTTCAACGCCTCTTCGTCTGCTGCGTTGGCGATGCGCTTGTAGAGAATCAGGCGGGTGTGCACATCCGGCAGGTAGGCTTCCGGAATGAGTGCCGGTACGCGCAGGTTGATTTCCGGTCCGCCGCCCAGCGGCTGATCGAGATTGGGCTGTTCGCCCTTGCGAATCGACTTGACCGCGCGCTCGAGCATTTCCATGTACAGAGTAAAACCCACGGCCTGGATCTGACCGCTCTGGCCGTCCCCGAGCAGTTCGCCTGCGCCACGGATCTCCAGGTCATTGGTCGCGAGCACGAAGCCCGCGCCCAGGTCCTGGGTGTTGGCAATCGCTTCCAGACGCTTTTCGGCGTCGGGGGTGATTTGCTTGCGCGGCGGGGTCAGCAGATAGGCATAGGCCTGGTGGTGACTACGCCCGACGCGGCCGCGCAGCTGGTGTAACTGGGCCAGGCCGAACTTGTCGGCGCGCTCGATGATGATGGTGTTGGCGCTTGGTACGTCGATGCCGGTCTCGATGATGGTCGAGGCGATCAGCACATTGAAGCGCTTGTGGTAGAAATCGCTCATCACCTGTTCGAGTTCGCGCTCGCGCATCTGGCCGTGGCCGATGCCGATACGGGCTTCCGGCACCAGTTCGGCCAGGTCCGCCGCGCATTTCTCGATGGTCTTGACGTCGTTGTGCAGGTAGTAGACCTGGCCGCCGCGCAGCAACTCGCGCAGCAGGGCTTCCTTGATGGTCGGCTTGTTCTGCTCCATGACGAAGGTGCGTACCGACAGCCTGCGCGCCGGTGGCGTGGCGATGATCGACAGATCACGCATGCCCGACACGGCCATGTTCAGGGTTCGCGGAATCGGCGTTGCGGTGAGGGTCAGAATGTCGACCTCGCTGCGCAGTGCCTTGAGCTGTTCTTTCTGGCGGACACCGAAGCGGTGCTCTTCGTCGATGATCACCAGACCGAGATTCTTGATCTTGACGTCATCCTGCAACAGCTTGTGCGTACCGATGACGATGTCGATCTTGCCCTCGGCCAGATCGGCAACGGCGGCGCTGACTTCCTTGGCCGACTTGAAGCTGCTCATCACTTCGACCGTAACCGGCCAGTCTGCGAAACGGTCGCGGAAGCTGTTGTAGTGCTGCTGGGCGAGCAGGGTGGTCGGCACCAGAATGGCCACCTGACGCCCGCCGTGCACGGCAATGAAGGCGGCGCGCATGGCCACTTCGGTCTTGCCGAAGCCCACGTCGCCACACACCAGGCGATCCATCGGTTTGGGGGCCAGCATGTCGGCGCGCACGGCCTCGATGGTGGTCTGCTGATCCGGCGTTTCTTCGAACGGGAAGCCCGCGCTGAAGGTGGCGTAGTCGGCTTTCGGGTCGGCGAAGGCATAACCCTCGCGAGCTGCCCGGCGTGCGTAGATATCCAGCAGCTCGGCCGCCACGTCGCGAACCTGTTCGGTCGCCTTGCGCTTGGCTTTCTGCCAGGTTTCCGAGCCCAGGCGGTGCAGTGGCGCGCTCTCGTCGTCGCTGCCGGTGTAGCGGGCAATCAGGTGCAGGTTGGCGACCGGGACGTACAGCTTGGCATCTTCGGCGTAGGCCAGCATCAGGAATTCGGCGACCTGGTTTTCGACTTCCAGGGTCGCGAGCCCGAGATAACGACCTACGCCATGATCGATGTGCACCACCGGCGCGCCTTCGCGCAGCTCGGTGAGGTTCTTGATGACTGCATCGTTATTGCCGCCGTCGGTGCGTTTTTCGCGGCGACGGCGTTGCATGACGCGCTGGCCGAACAGCGGGCTTTCAGCGACCAGCGCCAGTGCCGGTTGCTCCAGCAGCAGGCCGTCGTCCAGCGGGGCGATGGTGATTGCCAGCCTGTCCTTGCCATCGACGAAGTCCTGCCAGCTGTCGACCGTTTTCGGCCGCAGCTTCAGGCGTTCAAGCAGTTCCAGCAGCACTTCACGGCGACCGGCGGACTCGGCGGTAAACAGCACGCGACCGGGGAAGTCATCAAGAAATGTCGACAATGCCGCCAATGGCTGACTGGCCTTGGCTTCAATGGACAGATCCGGCAGGGTCTGGGCCGGGAAGCGTTCGCGTCCGGCTCCGGCATCGACATCCTGCTGGCTGGCCACCACGCGCGGCCAGTTTTTCAAGCGTGCAAAGCAGTCTTCCACCGGCAGGAACAGCTCGGCCGGTGGCAGCAGTGGCCGTGCAGGGTCGACGCGGCGTTCTTCATAGCGGTTGCGCACGTCGTTCCAGAAATTCTCTGCGGCCTGCTCGATACCCGGCAGGGAAAACACCTGAGTGTCCTGCGGCAGATAATCGAACAGCGTCGAGGTTTCTTCGAAGAACAATGGAATGTAGTACTCGATACCGGCAGGCGTGATGCCGCTGCTCAAGTCCTGGAAAATCGGGCTGCGCCGGAAGTCCACATCGAAACGCTCGCGAAAGCGTGCCTTGAAGCGCGTGACTTCTTCTTTTTGTAGCGGGAACTCACGAGCAGGCAACAAGCGCACCGACTCGACCTTGTCGATGGAACGCTGCGTGTCCGGATCGAAGGTGCGCAGGGTTTCGATTTCATCGTCGAACAGGTCGATACGGAACGGCAGCTTGCTGCCCATCGGGAACAGGTCGATCAATGCGCCGCGCACGGTGAACTCGCCGTGCTCGTAAACCGTATCCACGTAGCGATAGCCGCTGGCTTCCAGGCGCGTGCGCATGGCTTCCACATCAAGCTTCTGGCCGACATCCAGCACCAGGCTGCTGCCGAGCAGGAATTTGGTCGGCGCGAGTCTGTGTAGGGCGGTCGTGATCGGTACTACCAAAACGCCATGCTCCAGCTCCGGCAGGCGATAAAGGCTGGCGATGCGCTGGGAAATGATGTCCTGGTGCGGCGAAAACAGGTCGTAGGGCAGGGTTTCCCAGTCCGGGAAGTGCAGAACCGGCAGCGTGGGCGCGAAAAACTTCAGCTCCTGCTCCAGCCGCTCGGCGCTCTGGCTGTCGGCGGTCAGTAGCAGGGTAAAGCGCTTGGCTGCGCTGGCGGCCCCGGCAATGGCCAGGCTCAGTGCGGCACCGGGAAGATTGCCCCAGTGTTGTTTGCCTGCAGCGGCAGAAAGATGCGGTAGACGCAGAACTGGCACGGGAAGGTCGGGCTCCAGGCGTTGCAACAGGGGCGGCGATTGTAACGGGGGAAGGTGGTGGCTGTCAGTTTTCCAGAGTGTTACCGCGTATTTACGGGCGAAAATTATGTAGTGCCCATCGATATGACAGTCGCGCATTGCTCATAAACAAAGGCGCGGTCATAATGTAGCCCCTTTTTTCAGCCCCTACATGTGGAAGGTTCCCGTGACTCAGAAGCCCGACCAGTGTCTTGGTGAATGGATCGATCGTGAAGCTCTCGCCGAAGCGATGATCCCGCTCATCGGTCAGCTCTACCGCAATAATAATGTGGCGAGTTCGATCTATGGCCGCAGCCTGATCAACCGTTCAGTCATCGCGATTCTCAAAGCTCACCGCTTTGCGCGTCATCGTCAGTCCGATGCGGTTGAGTTGTCCGTACACGAGACGTTCCCGCTTGTAAAAGCGATGAGCGAGCTCAAACTGGGTGCCGCTTCGGTGGACCTGGGCAAGCTGGCCGTGAAGTTCAAGACTGAAGGCAACGGCCGCACGCCCGAGCAGTTCGTACGTGAAGAACTGGCCAGTGTAGTGGGTCAGCAGGGCACCAGCCCGCGCAAGGGCACCGATGTCGTGCTTTACGGTTTCGGTCGTATCGGTCGCCTGCTGGCGCGGATCCTGATCGAGAAGACCGGTGGTGGCGACGGTTTGCGCCTGCGTGCCATCGTGGTCCGCAAAGGCGCGGAAAACGATCTGGTCAAGCGTGCCAGCCTGCTGCGTCGTGACTCAGTACATGGTCCGTTCGATGGCACCATCACCATTGATGAAGCCAACAGCACCATCACTGCCAACGGTAACCTGATTCAGGTCATCTACGCCAAGAACCCGTCCGAGGTGGATTACACCCAATACGGTATCAAGGACGCTCTGCTGGTGGACAACACCGGTGTATGGCGTGATGCCGACGGTCTGGGTCAGCATCTGGCCTGCCCTGGCGTCGACCGCGTTGTATTGACCGCGCCGGGCAAAGGCAAGCTGAAGAACATCGTGCATGGTATCAACCACGGTGAAATCACGGCGGATGACAAAATCGTGTCTGCGGCATCCTGCACCACCAACGCCATCGTGCCGGTGCTCAAGGCTGTCAACGACAAGTTCGGCATCACCAATGGTCACGTTGAAACGGTTCACTCGTACACCAACGACCAGAACCTGATCGACAACTTCCACAAGGGTGACCGTCGTGGTCGCAGCGCTGCGTTGAACATGGTGATCACCGAAACCGGTGCCGCCACCGCTGCTGCCAAGGCACTGCCTGAACTGGCCGGCAAGCTGACCGGTAACGCGATCCGCGTTCCAACGCCGAACGTGTCCATGGCCATTCTCAACCTCAACCTCGAGAAGCCGACCACCCGCGAAGAAATGAACGAGTACCTGCGCTACATGGCGCTGCACTCGGACCTGCACAAGCAGATCGACTTTGTGAACTCGCAGGAAGTGGTGTCCACTGACTTCGTCGGCTCGCGTCACGCCGGTGTTGTGGATGCCGAAGCCACCATCGTCAACGATAACCGCGTTGTGCTGTACGTCTGGTACGACAACGAGTTTGGCTACAGCCACCAGGTGGTACGCGTGATGGAAGACATGGCAGACGTCAATCCGCCAGCTTTCCCGCAGTAAATGTTGAACGCTTGAACTGCCCGGTCTGACCGGGCAGCAAATAAACGGGCCGAACCCTGCGCATGCAGGCTTCGGCCCGTTTTGTTTTGTTGCGTGTCATGAGAACCTGTCAGGCACAGCCCTTGTGGATGACGGAGTAGCCAAGGATGAGCAGTTCGGCCATGGACGGATCGCAACACCCCCTCAAAAGCAGCTTCTTCCTGCTGTTTCTGACTTTGGTCTGGGGCATTTCGTTTCCTACCTGTTTCGTACCGTCAATGCGGTGATCTATGTCGATCTGCAGGCCGACCTGAGTTTGCCCGCGAGCAGCCTGGGGTTGTTGACTGGCGTGTATTTTCTGACCTTCGCTGCCGCACAGATTCCCCTCGGCGTCATGCTTGATCGTTACGGCCCGCGCAGCGTGCAGGCGCCGATGCTGTTGTTTGCAGTCGCCGGTTCGGTCATCTTCAGTATTTCCAGCACCGAGACAGGGTTGTTGATCGGGCGGGGTCTGATTGGTATGGGCGTGGCGGGTTCGCTGATGAGTGCGATCAAGGCATGTGCCATCTGGTTGCCGGTCGAGCGTTTGCCACTGAGTACTGCCTGCCTGCTGTCGATTGGCGGGCTGGGCGCGATGGCGTCGACCACGCCTTTGCATGCGTTGCTGAGCTGGCTGACCTGGCGAGAAGCGTTTCTGATGCTGGCGCTGCTGACCTTTTGTGTGGCCGTGGTCATACACCTCAGTGTTCCCAAAGCCTACGAGACCAGAAACACCCGCTACAGCGATATGTTTGCCGCAGTCGGCAAACTTTACTCTTCCTGGACGTTCTGGCGTCTGGCGTTGTATTCAGTGTTTTCGCACGCCATCTACATGTCGGTACTGTCGCTGTGGATGGGACCGTGGTTGCGTGACATGGCCGGGCTGAGCGATTCAGGCATGGCCAATGTACTGCTGTTCGGCGCTATCGCGATGGTGGCAGGGTCTCTGACGTTCGGCACGATCACTGATTATCTGCGCAGGTTCGGTGTACAGCCGATCATGGTCTGTGGTGCAGGGATGGTGATCTTCATCGGCTTCCAGATGCTGATGGCCAGTGGTCTGCCGGTGTCACCCTATATTGTTGCGATGGGCTTCAGCTTCTTCGGCACGTCGACCACCATGAACTACGCCATTGTGGCGCAATCGGTGGCACCGGAGCTTGCGGGCAGGGTCAGCTCTTCCTTCAATCTGGTGGTGTTTGTGCTCGCGATCTTCCTCCAGTGGCTGATGGGAGTGGTGCTCAACCTGTGGCCGGTTGCGCAGGGTGCCGGTCATCCGCTTGAGGCCTATCAGTGGTCGCTGGGTTTAATGATTGCGTTGCAATTGCCCGGGGTGTTGCTCTGGCTTGGCTTTCGACCCTGGAGGCGCGCTGTCTGAAAAAGCAAAACCCCACCNGGCCGAGATCAACTCGTGCCGGGGTTTTTGCTTTTAGCCGTTACAGCTATCTGATCGATCAAGCGATGAATCAGGCGGTTGCAGGTGCTCCGGGCGCTTCCAGCTTCTGCCCGCCTTTGCGGAACAGCACCAGCGTAGCAACCAGACCCAGCACAGCGGCACCCGTCAGCCAGATACCGGGCGCTGCCTTGTTACCCAATTCGTGAATCAGGTAAGTACAGGCCGCCGGGGTGAAGCCACCAAAGGTTGCGGTCGCCAGGCTGTAGGCCAGCGAGAAACCGGTGGTGCGGACTTCGACCGGCATGATCTCGGTCAGCGCCACGACCATTGCGCCGTTGTAGGAGCCGTACAGGAACGAGAACCACAGCTCGACCATCAGCAAGTGGCTGAAGCTTGGGTGCTCTACCAGCCACGACAGCGCAGGGTAGGCGGTGGCGATGGCCAGCACGGTCGCTGCAATCAACAGCGGCTTGCGACCGATACGATCCGAGAACGAGCCCATGATCGGCAGCCAGATGAAGTTGGACACGCCGACGCAGACGGTCACCAGCAAGCTTTCCAGGTCAGTCAGGTTCAGTTCGTTCTTGCCGAAGGTCGGGGTATAGGCGGTAATCAGGTAGAACGACACCGTGGTCATCACTACCAGCGCCATGCCGCCCAGCACCAGGCCAAAGTTCTGGCTGATGGAGCGCACCACTTCACGCAGCGTCGGGCGGTGCGTGCGGGCTTCGAACTCCGGTGACTCTTCCAGCGAACGGCGGATGATGAATATCGCCGGCACAATCAGGCAGCCGATCAGGAACGGCACGCGCCAGCCCCATTCGCCCATTTGCTCCGGGCTCAGCCAGTGGTTCAGACCAACGCCCAGCAAACCGGCGAATACCACGGCAGCCTGTTGGCTGGCGGACTGCCAACTGACGAAGAAGCCTTTGCGACCCGGTGTCGAGATTTCAGCGAGGTACACCGAAACACCACCCAGCTCGACGCCAGCCGAGAAGCCTTGCAGCAGGCGACCGAGCAGCACCAGCAGCGGTGCAACAACGCCCAGAGTGGCGTAGCCCGGCACACAGGCAATCAGCAAAGTGCCCATTGCCATCATCGCGAGGGTGATAATCAGGCCCTTGCGACGTCCGTGACGGTCGATATAGGCACCGAGAAAGATCGCGCCCAAGGGGCGCATCAGGAAGCCTGCGCCGAAGGTCGCCAGCGACAGCATCAACGAAGCGAATGCGCTGTCGGAGGGGAAAAATGTCTTGGCAATGGCCGTGGCGTAAAAGCCGTAGACCATGAAATCGAACATCTCGAGGAAGTTACCGCTGACAACGCGAAAGATCGCTTTGCCCTTACTTGTTGTGGAGGCCATTTAGTTACTCGCTCAGGCTCGTCGGCTTGGAGTCCGTTGTCGTTGTTATCCCGTTTACATCGCCATTACGTGTGTGCGACTGGCGATGCACATTTGTAACAGTATGTGTAACAGGGCTCAAAGACAACCGTTTCGGCGATTTGCTATTACTTAACAGACGCTTGACAGGCATGGCCGGTCGATGCGTGCACGGCTTATCAACCAGATGAAACTGGATGAACAGGCATGCCGTATGGGAACCATAAGCCCGACACTGACCACTCAATGCTTTGGTCGGCCTCATATGGGTGAAGCCCGGCCCTGGTCCGAGCGGGCCGCTACGGAAGGTTGCTGTCTTGCCTGCCAATGATGGCAAGTCACTCTGAAAGGTTTTTTTAGTGCGGGGCATCAGTTTGCGTGGGTTTTGCAGGGTTGCAGTGTACCTGGTGCTGCTGGGGTGCGGTGGTTGCGGTCAGGAACGCAAGCTGGAAAGCTTTGGCGGGCCGGCCATGGGCAGTCATTATTCGGTGGTGTACGTGCGCGCCTCCGGGCAGCCTGAACCTGCGGTCGTGCGCCCGCAGATCGAATCGATTCTGGCTGAAGTCGATCAACAGATGTCGCTTTGGCGCAGTGACTCGGATATCGAGCTTTTCAATGCATTGCCTGCCAATAGCTGCCAGACCATGCCCGAACCGGTTTTGAAACTGATCGGTGTTGGCGAGCAGCTGTCACGGGACAGTGATGGTGCGTTCGACCTGACGGTGAAGCCGCTGATGGACCTGTGGGGGCTGGGCGCTCATGCACTGTTTGAGCAAATGCCGCTGGTGCGCCAGTTGGCCCGCACTCGGGCGACGGTGGGCTATCGCGGTCTGCGTGTCGTCGGGCAGCAGTTGTGCAAAAGCGCCGCTGTGCAAGTGGACCTCAACAGTATTGCCGCCGGTTATGCGGTAGATCGCATCAGCGAGCGCATGGAAAAGCTGGGGTTGCACGATTATCTGGTGCAAGCCACGGGTGAACTGAAAGTCAGCGGGCTCAAGCCCGACGGTTCGCCCTGGAGGGTGACGCTGGACGCGCCACTCGATGATGGCAATGTCACGCAAAAAGTATTTCCACTGAAGGGCTACGCCGTGTCTACGTCGGGCGACTATCGTCGTTACGCCGATCATGACGGGTGGCGCATTTCCGATACGCTCGATGCTTTGACCGGTAAGCCGATCAGCCACAGTCTGGCGTCGGTGACGGTCATTCATCCCTCGGCGCTGATGGCTGACGGCCTCTCCTCACTGCTGTTGATTCTCGGCCCGCGGCGCGGCTGGAATTATGCGCAAGAACATAAAATCCCTGCTTTTTTTGTGATTCGTGCCGATAAGCGCTTTATCATCCGCAGCAACGCGTCGTTTGATCGTCTGGCGGTGGAGCAGCCACGGTAAGTCAAGAGGCCGGAACTTCCGGTCAATTGCCACCTTGCACAGACAAAAATTGGCCTTCGACGCGACCAAGGGTTAATGTTCGCCGCCTCGGTGCAGCGCTAGACTGCGCCGCGTGATTTAGCCAGAGATGCCAGAGTGGCGCCTCGGTCTGTTTAAAGGAGTACGCATGGCTGTCTACAACTACGACGTAGTGGTACTGGGTTCCGGCCCTGCCGGAGAAGGCGCGGCAATGAACGCCGCCAAGGCGGGGCGCAAGGTCGCCATGGTCGACAGCCGTCGGCAAGTGGGCGGTAACTGCACCCATTTGGGCACCATTCCGTCCAAGGCTCTGCGTCACTCGGTCAAGCAGATCATTCAGTTCAACACCAATCCCATGTTCCGTGCCATCGGCGAGCCGCGCTGGTTTTCGTTTCCGGATGTGTTGAAAAACGCCGAAATGGTCATCTCCAAGCAAGTGGCCTCGCGCACCAGTTACTACGCCCGCAACCGCGTCGACGTATTCTTCGGCACCGGCAGTTTTGCCGACGAGACCAGTGTCAACGTGGTCTGCTCCAACGGCGTAGTCGAAAAGCTGGTGACCAACCAGATCATCATCGCCACCGGTTCGCGCCCCTATCGTCCGGCCGATATCGATTTCAGTCACAAACGCATCTACGACAGCGACACCATCCTCAGCCTGGGCCATACCCCGCGCAAGCTGATCATTTATGGCACCGGTGTGATCGGCTGTGAATACGCCTCGATCTTCAGTGGTCTGGGTGTTCTGGTCGAGCTGGTGGACAACCGTGACCAGTTGCTGAGCTTCCTGGATTCGGAAATCTCTCAGGCATTGAGTTATCACTTCAGCAACAACAACGTGATGGTTCGCCACAACGAAGAATACGAGAGGGTCGAAGGCCTGGATAACGGCGTTATCCTGCACCTCAAGTCCGGCAAGAAAATCAAGGCAGATGCGTTGCTGTGGTGCAATGGCCGTACCGGCAACACCGACAAGCTGGGGCTGGAAAACATTGGTCTCAAGGCCAATGGTCGTGGCCAGATCGAGGTGGACGAGAACTACCGCACCAGCGTTTCCAATGTCTATGGCGCAGGCGACGTCATTGGCTGGCCAAGTCTGGCAAGCGCTGCCTACGATCAGGGCCGCTCGGCGGCTGGCAGCATGGTCGACAACGGCAGCTGGCGCTATGTCAACGACGTACCGACCGGGATCTATACCATTCCCGAGATCAGCTCGATCGGCAAGAACGAGCACGAGCTGACCCAGGCCAAGGTGCCGTACGAAGTGGGCAAGGCGTTCTTCAAGGGCATGGCCCGTGCGCAGATTTCCGGTGAGCGGGTCGGGATGCTGAAGATCCTGTTCCACCGCGAGACGCTGGAAGTGCTGGGCGTGCATTGCTTCGGTGACCAGGCGTCCGAGATCGTGCACATCGGTCAGGCGATCATGAGCCAGCCAGGTGAAGCGAACACCATGAAGTACTTCGTCAACACCACGTTCAACTACCCGACCATGGCCGAAGCCTATCGGGTAGCTGCATACGACGGCCTCAACCGGCTTTTTTAAGCGACTCCGGCCGGTGGCCAGAGCCGGCCGGGGAGACCGATTTCAGCGACTCCCGAGCGTGGCGGTGGCCAAACCGGGAAAGTCTGTAATCAGGCTGTCGACGCCGAAATCAGCGAGCCTGCGCATCAGTGCAGGCTCGTTGACTGTCCACACTGACACATGCAGGCCCTGACGCTGTGCTTTCTGCAGGCGCTCCGGGGTACACAGTGTCCAGTTCAATGCCAGAATTTCACAGCCGTAGCTTTGCGCGACCTTCAACGGGTCGAGCCAGGCGTACTCGGCCACCAGTCCGCGCGATATGTCCGGCGTCAGGTCGAGGGCGGCGCGCAACACTTCACGAGAGCTGGAAGTGATGGTGACCTTGTCGAGCAAGCCATGACGCTGAGCCATTTCACGAATGGCCAGAACGGTGTTGGCGGCGCGGGTGCGTGAAGCGCTTTTGACTTCCAGTTGCCAGTGCTCGAAATCGCATTGCTCGAACAACTCTTCAAGACGCGGAATCGGGCAGGGCGAGACCCAGCCGGGGCCACCTTTGCGCGCGTCATAGGTCACCAGGTCGGCGGCCAGATGCTCATTGACCTTGCCGCGTCGGTCGGTGGTGCGCTTGAGGGTCGGGTCGTGAATGACCATCAACTCTCCGTCCAGTGAAAGATGCAGGTCCAGTTCACAGCGGCGCACGCCGTGCTTGATGCATTCCTGGAAGCTGACCAGGGTGTTTTCCGGTGCTTCGCCCTTGGCGCCGCGGTGGCCGTAGATAAAGGTCACGTTTACTCCTGGCCGTTAAGGCACCCACTGCTGATATGAAAATGATGAGGTGAAAAGAGATATACCGGAAGCTCAATTGCCGGATGGCTGACCCTGTTCAAGGGCCTGGCGTCGATGCTGAGCCTGACGCTGCAACACGTGCCGTGCGAGCAATTGACGTTGAGCGTCCGGCAGGTTGACGAAGTCGGTGCTGATGTCAAAACCGCCATCTGCCCGTGCATCGCACTGGCTGACCCTGGCGCGCAGCATCAGACCTGCCGCCTGGGGCATCAGCACCATCTTGATCGACAGCTGTTCGCCCACGGCAAAACCTTGTTGTGAATTGAATTGAATGCCGCCTTCGGACAGTTTTACCGGCTGTGGAGCGCCCAGTTTGCCCAGTGCCGTGTGTGCAACCACTTCGCCCAGCAGGTCGATGCGCTTGCTCAACGACTTGAGAAAACTGTTCAGCACCCGGTCGCGCTCGTCGAGTTGGCGCATCAAATGCTGTGATTCGAACTCGCTGACGTGCAGCTCGCTGAGCAGGTCGAACAGTGTCGAGGTGTCCTGCATGGCGTCCTGACTTGCCTGGTCGGCACCAGACAGGGGGTTAATTTCCAGTGCGACGCTGTCGTCGATACGGTAGTATTCGCGGCGTCCTGCTTCATCTAATGTCGACATGGCGAACCCAAGCTAGCGGCGGTGGTCTGAGAGTTCGAGTGTAAAGCTGCACGTCAAGGCCCGCCACATGGACGTCCTCATTCCTGCGAACAAATTCCTACATGTTCAGACCTCTTTTTGTATTTATCGGCACGCGCTACACACGTGCCAAGCGACGCAACCATTTTGTTTCGTTCATCTCCCTGACGTCCATGATCGGCCTCGCCCTCGGCGTGGTAGTGATGATAGTCGTGTTATCGGTGATGAATGGCTTCGATCACGAAATGCGTACCCGCGTGCTGGGCATGGTGCCGCACGCGACCATCGAATCGGCTGACCCGATCACCGACTGGCGTGGCCTGGCCGCGAAGGTTCAGGAAAACCCGCAGGTGCTGGCCGTTGCGCCATTCACCCAAATGCAGGGTTTGCTGACCCACGACGGCAAGGTTCAGAAGGTGCTGCTCAATGGCATCGACCCGGCCGAGGAGCGCAAGGTCTCGATCATTGACCACTTCATCAAGCAGGGCCAGCTCGACAGCCTGTCTCCCGGCAGTTTCGGCATCATGATCGGCGACAAGGCGGCTGCCAAACTGGGCGTCGTGGTCGGCGACAAACTGACCTTTGTCGCGCCTGAGGTGACTGTCACGCCTGCCGGCATGTTCCCGCGCATGAAGCGTTTCGAGGTGACCGGTATCTTTCATGTCGGCGCTGGCGAAATCGACGGCTTTCTGGGGCTGACCAACCTCGATGACCTGGCCCGTCTGCACCGCTGGAAGCCCAATCAGGTGCAGGGCCTGCGGCTCAAGTTCGATGATCTGTTTGCAGCGCCGCGTACTTCGTGGGAAATCGCCCAGAAACTGGGCGAAAACAATTTCTATTCCCGTGACTGGACACGCACCCACGGCAACCTCTATCAGGCCATCCGCATGGAAAAAGCCATGATTGGCCTGTTGCTGTTGCTGATTGTGGCCGTTGCGGCATTCAACATTATTTCCACGCTGGTGATGGTGGTCAATGACAAGAAGGGCGATATCGCCATTTTGCGCACACTGGGCGCGACACCGCGGCAGATCATGGCGATTTTCATGGTGCAGGGCACGGTGATCGGGGTGGTCGGTACGCTGATTGGCGCTGCGCTGGGCATCCTTGCCGCGCTTAACGTCAGTGCTGCCATCGCTGCGCTGGAAGGGCTGATCGGCCACAAGTTTCTCAACGCCGACGTCTATTTCATTGATTACCTGCCTTCGCAACTGATGGCCCAGGACGTGTTCCAGGTCTGCGGTGCGGCGTTGGTCCTGAGTTTCCTCGCCACCCTGTATCCCGCCTGGCGTGCTGCGCGCACCCAGCCGGCGGAGGCGTTACGTTATGAGTGAGTCGGGCATGTCTGATAAAGCAGTATTGAGTTGCCGCAACCTGGGTAAATCCTACGAGGAAGGCCCGGAGTCGGTCGTGGTGTTGTCTGGTCTGCAACTGGAGCTGCATCCCGGTGAGCGGGTGGCTATTGTCGGCAGTTCGGGGTCGGGCAAAAGTACTTTGCTCAATCTTCTGGGTGGCCTGGACACACCTTCCGAAGGCAGCGTCTGGCTGGCGGGCGAAGAATTGTCGGCGCTGGGCGAAAAGGCGCGTGGCCTGCTGCGTAACCGGGCATTGGGTTTTGTCTACCAGTTCCACCATTTGCTGCCCGAATTCACGGCGCTGGAAAACGTCTGCATGCCCTTGCTGATCGGTCGGACGGCGATACCCGAGGCCCGTAAACGCTCCACCGCGTTGCTCGAACGTGTCGGCCTCGGCCATCGTCTTGCGCACAAGCCTTCGGAGCTTTCCGGTGGCGAGCGGCAGCGTGTGGCCATTGCTCGTGCGCTGGTCAATCAGCCCGGTCTGGTGATGCTTGACGAGCCGACCGGCAACCTCGATCACCACACCGCGCAGGGCATTCAGGACCTGATGCGTGAGCTGAGCACTTCATCGCGTACGGCGTTTCTGATCGTGACCCACGACATGAGCCTCGCCAGGCAAATGGACCGCGTCCTGCGTCTGGAAGACGGCCGCCTCGTCGAGGCCTGATTGACCAGGCCCGGCGCAACTCATCGCGTCGGGTTCTACGTTTTTTATACGGTGTTTTTTCCCACGGTGCTTCGCGAATGTTCAGACCGTTACCCATCTTCATCGGCATGCGCTATACCCGCGCAAAACGCCGCAAAAGCTTCATCTCGTTCATTTCGATGACTTCGATGATCGGGCTGGCACTCGGTGTGCTGGCGATGATCGTGGTGCTGTCGGTCATGAACGGTTTCCAGCGGGAAATGAGTTCGCGAATCCTGGGCATGGTGCCGCATGCGGTTATCGCCGGTGCCACACCGGTGGATGACTGGAAACCGCTGGCCGACGCTGCGTTGAAAAATCCTGAAGTCACCGCTGCTGTAACGTTTACCGACATGGAAGGCATGCTGTCCTACAAGGGCTCGATGCAGCCGATCCAGATCAGCGGCGTTGACCCGGCGCTGGAGCATGAGGTGTCGATCGTCACTCAACACATTACGCGTGGAAGTCTTGAAGACCTGAAGCCGGGCGAATTTGGTGTGGTACTTGGCGATATAACCGCGCGCCGCTTTCGCTTGAGCATCGGCGACAAGCTGACCCTGATCGTACCGGAAGTCAGCAGTGCGCCGGGCGGCATCACGCCGCGCCTGCAACGTCTGACCGTCGTGGGTATTTTCAAGGTCGGTGCCGAGCTGGACGGATCGATGGGCCTGATCAACATTGCCGACGCCGCGCAGATGCAACGCTGGCAACCCAATCAGGTTCAAGGCGTGCGACTGGCGCTCAAGGACCTGTACAAGGCGCCTCAGGTGTCCACAGCCATTGCTGCCGGTCTGGGTGCCGGGTATCACGCCGATGACTGGACCCACACTCAGGGAAGCCTGTTCAGCGCCATGAAAATGGAAAAGACCATGATCGGCCTGTTGCTGCTGATGATCGTTGCGGTTGCGGCGTTCAACATCATTGCCACGCTGATCATGGTGGTCAATGACAAGGGCGCGGACATCGCCATTCTGCGCACCATCGGCGCCACGCCCCGGCAAATCATGGCGATCTTCATGGTCCAGGGCACGGTGATCGGTATTGTCGGCACGCTGATCGGCGGTGTACTGGGCATTATTGCCGCGCTGAACGTCAGCAGTCTGGTCGGTTGGGTCGAGCGGGTCAGTGGTCAGCACATCTTCAGTTCCGACGTGTACTTCATCAGCAACCTGCCTTCCGAATTGCAGGGCGGCGATGTGCTGCTGATCTGCAGTGCCGGGTTTATCCTGAGCTTTCTGGCGACCATCTACCCCGCATGGCGCGCCGCGCAGATCCAGCCAGCGCACGCACTGCGTTACGAGTGACAGGGCCTTAGCCACCTTCGTCGAGGCCGCACGGCGGCCTGCGCGGGTGGCGGGGCAAAGCTGATTTTCGCTGAAAGCCCCGCGCAAACGCTATAAACTCGCCGCGTTAATTCATGATCCAGGTATCGCCATGCATCCCGCAGCCGAACACTCGCCGCTGGGCAAGTCCAGTGAGTACATCGCCACCTACACGCCGTCTCTGTTGTTCCCGATTCCTCGTGCCGCAAAATGGGCCGAGCTTGGGCTGACGGCTCAGACGCTGCCTTATCAGGGTGTCGATTTCTGGAATTGTTACGAGTTGTCCTGGCTGCTGCCATCCGGCAAGCCGGTGGTGGCCATTGCCGAGTTCAGCATTCCGGCCGATTCGCCGAATATCATCGAATCGAAGTCCTTCAAGCTGTACCTGAACTCGCTGAATCAGACCGCCTTCGCTACCGTGGAGCATGTGCAGACAACCCTCGAACAGGATCTGTCAACTGCGGCCGGAAAGCCGATTGGCGTGCGCATTCGCAGTCTGAGCGACATTGAGGGGGAGGGTGTGGCGACTTTGCCGGGCGTTTGCATCGACGATCTGGATATCAC
The DNA here is from genome assembly GCF_001400515.1 of Pseudomonas meliae. Classification (NCBI taxonomy): domain Bacteria; kingdom Pseudomonadati; phylum Pseudomonadota; class Gammaproteobacteria; order Pseudomonadales; family Pseudomonadaceae; genus Pseudomonas; species Pseudomonas meliae. Next base: position 21,771 of record NZ_LJQT01000095.1, read on the forward strand.
GGTCAGTAGCTACGATCGCCCTCAGCCAGAGCTGCTGCGCTGCGATGAGTCGCAAATTATCGAAGAAAGCGTGCACAGTCATTTGCTCAAATCGAACTGCCCGGTTACCAGTCAGCCCGACTGGGGCAGTGTGGTGGTCGAGTATCGCGGGGCGGCGCTGGATCACAGCAGCCTGTTGGCGTACATCGTCAGCTTCCGCCAGCATTCGGACTTTCACGAGCAGTGTGTGGAAAGAATCTTCCTCGACCTGCAGCGTTTGCTCAAACCGGAAAAACTGACCGTCTATGCACGCTACGTGCGCCGTGGTGGTCTGGATATCAACCCGTATCGCAGCACAGAAACGCTGGACGTGAATAATCGCAGGCTGGCGCGGCAGTAGTGTCGTCTGGGGCTCAGGGCGTGGACGCAGAGCGTCCGCAACGGCATTGCCACGCGGAGCGTGGGAACGATAGTCAGAGCAGCTGTATGACGCTCAGCATCTGCACGATAGCCAGCGTGTCATTCAGATCAGAAAGGCGCGGGGCACTCGAAGGTCAACCGCTCGCCGGTGCCCGGATGGGTAAAGCTCAACATGCTGGCATGCAGGCACAGGCGCGGGTACGCCGCCAGCGCTTCGGGGTGGGCATACAGACCATCGCCCAACAGCGGATGACCGATCGACAGCATGTGCACCCGCAGTTGGTGCGAGCGGCCGGTAATAGGGGTAAGTTCGACCCGACAGTAGGTGTCGTGACGTTCGACGACTTTCCAGAATGTCAGCGCGTGTTTGCCACCCTCGTGATCCACCACATGCCGGGGCTTGGTAGGCGGGTCGTAGCGTAGCGGCAGGTCGATACTGCCGCTGTCCAGCGACGGCTGGCCCCAGCACAGTGCGGTGTAGGCTTTTTCGGTTTCGCGATCATGAAACTGCCGCGACAGCTCGCGGTGCGTGTCGGGATCGCGGGCCAGCAGGATGATGCCCGACGTTTCCCAGTCCAGACGATGGACGATGCGGGCTTCGGGGAAGCCGTTTTCCTGCAGGCGGGTAATCAGGCAATCCTTGTTGTCATCGGCGCGGCCGGGGACGGAAAGCAGCAGGGTAGGCTTATCGATTACCAGAACGGCTGCGTCCTGATAAATGATGCGGATGTTCGACAACGGCATGCAACGGCCTCGAAACGCTAGAAACGCCAACGGCGGTAAGGGCGCAGCTTCCTGAGAAGTGCGCCGATACCGCCGCAAGCTACTGCCTGATCAGCGATCTGGCAGGGTGATATTGAGTTCCAGAATCGAGCAGCTGCCTTGGCTTTCCAAAGCAACCTGAACTTGATCGGACTCGATATTGACGTATTTACGGATCACTTCCACCAGCTCTTTCTGCAGTGCAGGAAGGTAGTCCGGGGTACTGCGCTGGCCGCGTTCGTGCGCAACGATGATCTGCAGACGCTCTTTCGCTACCGAGGCCGTGCTTTCTTTTTTGCGGTCACGAAAGAAGTCAAAAATATTCATTAATTACCCCCGAACAGACGTTCAAAGAATCCTTTCTTCTGCACATCCAGGAAGCGATGTTCCCGGTCTTTGCCCAGCAGGCGGTCAACGGCATCGCTGTAGGCCTGGCCAGCATCGCTCTGGTCATCGAGGATGACCGGCACGCCCTGGTTGGAGGCTTTCAGGACAGCCTGGGATTCGGGGATCACGCCGAGCAGGGTAACAGCAAGGATTTCCTTGACGTCTTCCACACCAAGCATTTCGCCCTTGCTGACACGCTCAGGGTTGTAGCGAGTCAGCAGCAGGTGTTCCTTGATCAGGTCTTCGCCGCGTTCGGCACGACGTGATTTGCTGGCCAGCAGGCCCAGCATACGGTCGGAGTCACGTACAGAGGATACTTCGGGGTTGGTCACGACGATCGCTTCATCGGCGAAATACATGGCCAGGTGAGCACCGGTCTCGATACCTGCCGGCGAATCGCAGACGATGTATTCGAACGATTCCTTCAGCTCCATGAGGACTTTTTCAACGCCCTCCTTGGTCAGTGCTTCCTTGTCACGGGTCTGGCTGGCAGCCAGCACGTACAGGCCTTCGATCTTCTTGTCCTTGATCAGCGCCTGTTGCAGGTTGGCTTCGCCATTGACCACGTTGACGAAGTCATACACGACCCGACGCTCGCAACCCATGATCAGGTCGAGGTTACGCAGGCCGACGTCGAAGTCGACGATGACTGTCTTGTGACCACGCAATGCGAGACCGGTACCGATAGCGGCGCTGGTGGTGGTCTTGCCCACACCACCCTTGCCGGATGTAACAACGAGAATCTTGGCCAAGGTGTATCACCCCTAGAGGAAAAGGACATTAAGTCCCTGAAGAGCATCTCCTGGCGCCGCGCCCGTCGAAGCATTGTGTCAATTCTGGGGGCTGATTCCGGAAAGGTAGCGTTAAGCTATTACTTTCAACTCATATACCCGCTGAAAAGCAGTGCTTGTCAGAACTTCCTGCCGCCTTCACGACGGTTTCGCGACGAATCAGAGATACTTTGAAAATTGCGGCAGTATCCGTTAAAGACGAATGATGTTCAACACATCACCTGACAGGCTGACCTGGACCGGCGAGCCCCATAGAGGGTCCCTGCGCAAGTCCTCGGAAACCTTGTATTGCCCGGCAATCGAAATCAGCTCTGCACTCAACTGCTGACAGAAGATTCGTGCTTTCGTGTCGCCTTTTATTCCCGCCAGTGCCCTGCCGCGCATTGGGCCGTACACATGGATGTTTCCATCGGCCAGAAGTTCCGCACCGGGACTGACCGGCGCAACCACAACCAGATCGCCGCCCTGGGCATAAATCTGCTGACCGCCGCGCACCGGAGCGGTTATCACGCGGGTCGGCTTGATGAGCGGTTCGGGTGGTTTTTCCGGGATCTTTTTCGGCGCTTCGACTTCAATCGGGTCGATTACGCGCTCACGTGCGCCGGACGGCGGCAGCACCGGAAGATCAACGGCAATGGCTGCAGCGATGTCTTCGATGCGGTTGGCACGGATCGCCAGGGTGCGCAGACCGTGCTGGCGACAGATACGCACCAGCCCGGGGAGATCCACCGGGCCTTCGTTCGGCGCGAGTTTGTCCAGAGCCAGGATCAACGGCGTATTGCTGAAGAAGTTGGGGGCTTGTGCCACTTTCGCCGCCAGTTGCCTGTCGAGCGCTTCAAGGTTGGTCCGGGCCAGCTCCATCACAGTGATGGCGAGCATGCTGCCCTTGAGCTGAAATACAGGTTCCGGGTTTTGCGATTCAATCTGGCTCATGGTTGATATACACAACAGCTTGTCGCTAAAAGTGCCGAGACTTATAGCGAGAACGCCCGCGAGCCGCAAGCAGGTAGAACCGTTGTAGAATGCGCGGCCTTTGTTCTGACGGAAGCCCAAATGGATCGCCCGCGCTTTAAAGCCAGTTTCCTTCACCCCCGTTTCTGGCCGTTGTGGCTGGGGCTGGGGCTTTTATGGCTGGTTGTCCAGTTGCCGTTTCGCGCCCTGCTGGCCATCGGTCGGGCATTGGGTGCGGTCATGTACCGAGTGGCCACTGATCGAAAAAATATCGCGTCACGCAATCTTGAGCTGTGTTTTCCTCATTTGTCCGCCGCCGAGCGCAAGCGTCTGCTCAAGGAAAACTTCGCCTCCACCGGGATCGCCTTCTTCGAGATGGCCATGAGCTGGTGGTGGTCGAAAAAACGTCTGGCCAGACTTGCCCATATCGAAGGGCTCGAGCACCTGCAGAATGCTCAGGAGAAAGGCGAGGGCGTGATTCTGATGGCGCTGCACTTCACCACGCTGGAGATCGGTGCGGCACTGCTGGGCCAGCAACACACCATCGACGGCATGTACCGCGAACACAAGAGCCCACTGTTCGATTTCGTCCAGCGTCGCGGACGCGAGCGGCACAACCTTGATTCGCTGGCTGTCGAGCGCGATGACGTGCGCGGCATGCTCAAGTTGCTGCGTGCCGGCCGGGCCATCTGGTATGCACCGGATCAGGACTATGGCGCTAAACAGAGCATCTTTGTGCCGCTGTTCGGCATTCAGGCCGCGACCGTGACCGCTACCAGCAAATTTGCGCGTCTGGGCCGTGCTCAAGTGGTGCCGTTCACTCAGCAGCGTCTGGCTGACGGCAGCGGTTACAGGCTGGTGATTCACCCACCGCTGCAGGATTTTCCGGGTGAAAGCGACGAAGCCGATTGCTTGCGTATCAATCAATGGGTAGAAAGTGCTATCACTGAATGCCCGGAACAGTATCTTTGGGCGCATCGGCGCTTCAAGAGTCGACCGGCTGGCGAACCGAAGCTATATAACAAACGTAAATAAAAAAGCGTCGTTGACCATCGAGGCCAGTTGTAGATGCCAGATACCGCAGTAGTGACCCAGGCTGTAACCGAAGTCGAGCCCGTGACCGGGCTTATTTTGTCAGGTGGCGGTGCGCGTGCTGCGTATCAGGTTGGCGTACTTGCAGGCATTGCCGACTTGCTGCCGCCCGGTTCTCCCAATCCCTTTCCGGTCATTGTCGGTACGTCAGCCGGGGCAATCAACGCGGTGAAACTGGCCAGCGGCGCGCTGCACTTTCGCATTGCCATTCACCAGTTGACCGAGTTCTGGCAGTCGTTCCGCAGCCATCAGGTGCTGCGCAGCGACTGGTCTGGTGTGATTCATCAGGCCAGCCGTTTTTTTGGCCGCAGCCTGATGGGCTTCGGGCGAAATATCCCGGTTGCCTTACTCAACAGCTCGCCTCTGCGTGAACTGCTCAATGAGCGGCTGGACCTGTCCGGGATCGAGGCCGCCATCGATGCCCATCACCTGCGCGCCGTGGCGGTAACAGCCTTTGGCTATGAATCAGGGCAGGCAGTCACGTTCTATCAGGGCCGCGGCACCATCGAGCCCTGGCTGCGTCATCGACGTATCGGTCGCCCGACTCAACTGACCGTGGATCACCTGCTTGCCAGTTCAGCCATTCCCTTGCTGTTCGCCCCCGTAATGCTGGATCAGGAATACTTTGGTGACGGCGCCGTGCGTCAGTCGGCACCGATCAGTCCGGCACTGCACCTGGGTGCCAATCGTGTTCTGGTCGTAGGCGTGAGTGGCAATCCGCGCGGGCTGAAAACCGAAAGGCCGGCACCGCGTGCGCCAATCGGCATACAGCCAAGTCTGGCGCAGATCAGCGGGCACATGCTCAACAGCACCTTCATCGATAATCTGGAAAGCGATATCGAGTTGCTGGAGCGCTTGAACATGGCCAGCGCGTTGCTGCCTTGCGATCAGATCAGGCAGCCGGGTATGGAGCCGGTGGAAGTGCTGGTGATTTCCCCAAGCCGCCCGCTGGACGAAATCGCTGCCCGGCACCGCCGTGAACTTCCGCCTGCATTGCGCACGTTCCTGCGCGGGCCGGGCGCGACCAAAAGCAGTGGCGCCAGTGTCCTGAGCTATCTGTTGTTCGAATCGGGTTATTGCAGCGAACTGATCGAATTGGGCCGACACGATGCGATTGCCCAAGATGCGGAATTGAAAAGGTTCCTGCGCCTCACATGACGCCTCCACGGCAGGAGCGAATCCTGCCGTGGGACGCGCTTCTACCTCAGTCGGCGAACCTGCAGGTTGCCACAAGGCGGGCCGCTCAATTGCTCTCCGGTTTCGAGGCTGAACACCGAGAAGTGCAGGGGACAGGTAATGGATCGGCGTTTCTCGTTGACCACTCCATGCTCCAGCCACCCCTCACGATGCGGGCAACTACTCGGTACCAGGTATTGCTCCTGGCCGATATGCACGGTGAACGTGTCGGGACGACGAAACTCAGCAGGCTCGTTCAAGGTTGGCCTCCTTGTTGAAGTGCTTGACTCGACGAGCTTTCTCTACGGCCAGGTCGAATGCCAGATTGGTGATCTCGCGCCCCATGCAGATGCCTCGCCAGGCTTTCACCGGGTCCAGATCACCGCTGACGTCCATGGCCTTGAGCAGGCGCTGCCCCTCGATGGCATGGAAAACGTCGATATGAACGTGTTCGGAGTAGTAGGTATGAGCCTGGATCTGCAATCGCTCGCAGAGCTGGGTGTAACACTCGAAAAAGAACGGCACCACGGTCTCGAAGTAGGTAATGACCCCGGCAAACCATGATGGATCATCCGCGCGCATGGCCAGCCAGCAGAACATGTTGGGAAAGGTGAAACCGGCACTGGAGTTGGCCTCCACATAGAATTGCAGGTCCAGCGGCATGTCCAGTTCGCGCAGCAGGTCCTGATACAGCGTGGTATGCGAGCGCTTGAGGTTTCCCGAGCCAAACTCGTCGATCATCATGCGCAGCATGGGCATTTGCGCGGGCAGGCTGAGCCTGGGCATCAGATGATAGAAAACCTGCGCTTCGGTCAGACCATCCAGCGCAAACTCCTGAACCAGAATCCGGAACTCGTCGAGCGTCATGTCGCTGCCGACATAGTGCGCGCTGGGCGGCACTTCGCTGCTCTCCAGCTCGACCAGTTCGGCCAGCATCCTGCGCAGACCAGCAAGATCACCAGGAACATCCGCGGTCATGCTGCGTTCGATGGCGTCGTCGATCCAGCGCTGCTCGAATGTCAGAAGCTCCTGTGGGATAGGTACGAGTTTTTCGATAAGTGCACGATTGGCCAGAAACAGTTGCTTTTGCATGTTTTCCATTAAGCAGCCTCCTCGGTCATAACCCGGTCGCTATCGATCACGCCACGGGCTTTAAGCTCGCGCTTGACCTGGGCGTACCAGTCGGACGCACTCAGCAGATACCGTTCATTGAGCGTCGCGATTTCCTGACTGAGCGCTGGCTGTTGGCGGGCAGCCGCTTGCCGACAGAGCCGCGGTTCCAGGTTGGCGAGGGACACCACATTGCCGTCTGACTCCAGTTCGCCAGCCAGCTGCATTTCCCAACCGATAAAGTAGTCGACGCCCTGTTGCCGAATGGCATCCACCTGATCCTGCGAGCGAGACATGGATGGCGAGTCCTTGAGGCCAATCACCCTGGGTAACTGCGCGATGGCCTCGAGGGTGGTGAAGGTCTTCTCGTTGCCTGACAGGGCGGCCTCGTTGTACATGAAGATATCCAGACGGGTCGCGTCATGAATGGTCTGGTAATGGTCGATGATCACCTGCTGACTGATACCGGGTGTAAACGGCGAGGTGAACATCACCGCTTGCGCGCCGGCATCCTGAGCCATCAGGGCAAAGTCCAGTACCTCCTGCGTCGAACTGCGCTCAATCCCGGCGATGACCAGCTTGTCGCCTGCATGGCGTAAGGTCAGCTCCAGCATCTTTAGCCACTGCTGGCGCGACAGCCGCCAGCCTTCTCCGGAGGTCAGGCATGGAATGTAGCCGTCGACGTGGGCTGCGAGGCTGCTCAAAAGACGTTCAAGACTGGTTTCGCAGACCTGCGCCTGTTCGTTCAGAGGCGTTACCAGCGGCACCAGAATGGTTTTACCAGACATGTTCAAAGTCCTCGTTGCGGATCACCATGGCACTCGACTGGTCATAGAGACGTTGCAACATCTCCGGGAACGCAGGCTGTCTGACGGGGCTTTCGAACGGCTGCAGGAAAGGCTGCAGGACTTGCAGGCGCAGCAGCTCTGGATCATGGGTATAAAACGGGATTTCCTGCTCCAGTACCTGCGCCGCCAGCAGTTTCTTTTCGACGGGCAGGCCTTTGAGCAGTGTGTCCGTCGCGGCGCGCTGGAGTATGTGTTCGCTACAACCCTGGCGCTGGATGGCTATGTCAGTGTGCAGTACATCCATGAACGGGTAGTACACGTCCTGCAAGGCGCGGCTTTTCTTCCAGATAATGGCGTCGCAAATGCCTATCTGGGCGAAATTCATCTGCACGCTGCTTTCATAGAACCGGGAAAAGAAACCCAGGGATTTTTCACGCACGCCGGGATCGGCGTGGTGCATGCCCATGAACACTGTTGCGTCGATCATTGGCAGGTCGAAGTCAGACATGGAAGTTCTCCAGGGCCTTTGCGATGACCTGAACGGCGGCCGCAAATTCTTCCGGTTTGCGTGCCAGCGCCAGACGTATGTAACGCTGGCCTTTTTCGGGCTGGCTCCAGTAGAAATATTTGCCCGGCAGTACGTACACGTCCCATTGCAACAGATAAGCCTGCAACTCATCGGCGTTAATGCCAGTGGGCAGAATCTCGAACCACGCCACGCTGGTGTCGATCATCGGCTCCACATACTGCAAAACCCGGCCTTCAAGACCCGCGCGGGCCATGCGGCGGTTGACGTCCAGCACCGAACGCACTGAGTTGAAGTCATCGTCGTTGCTGTCCTCGATGTAGCGGGTAACCACATTGAGGATGAATGGCGAGACGTTCAAAAGGACGCTGGTGACGATGCTATAGATATCGGCGTTGATGTCCTGGCTGGCCATGAGGGTGGCGCATTTGGTGTCTTGTAGCGGCCAGGTCTTGCCAGTGTCTTCCATGACCAGGTATTGCGTGCCGATATCGTCGAGAATCGCGTAGGCGTCCACGCGTTCCCGACCGGCCGCCTTGAAGAACGAGGCGAAACAGAAATCGAGTATCAGCAGTTTGTTGTAATCGCGGCAGTATCTGGCCACTTCGACGAACGTATCCGGTCCGTCGGCAAACAGGCTGGAACCGGTCGGGTTATTGGGGGCGACCAGAAAGATCGCATCCAGCCCGATGGCCGCTTTCTGCAAGTTTGCGTACACCTCGGTCGATGAGGTGAACAGGCTTTCATCGAGTGCCGACATAGGCACTTCCATGTGTTTCAAGAGATCGTGCAGGTTGTCGAAGCAAGGCTCGATCAGCCCGACACTCATGTTCTGTTTGCGCAGGTAGGTCGCGGTAATGTGCATGGCGATGGACGCTGCGTAGACGAGATAGATTTCGTCGTGGCGTTTCAGCGCATGGTGCTGGCCATGGAAGGTGAAAAAGGCATGAATGAAAGCCTGCTCACTCTGGTATTGGGTCTGGTTCTGCGCCTGATACCACAGATCGGGCAGGCTGGCGACGATCATGCGCTGAGTGTCGCTCTGATCCTGATGAGTGTGCGCATCGGCCAGGTTGAAACGGGTTTTGAGGGCAGAGATTTCGTGTTGGGTAATATCGTCCAGAACAGGAACCGCGTTCAAGGTGTCGATACCGGCATATAGACTGTTTATACCATTATCCCTATGGAGTCATTATTGTTTGGGGCGCAGCCGTCCTGGATATCCAGAACGCCGAAGCAGATTTCCTTATTTTTGGCTGAAATAACACTGTACCTAAGCATCCTCTGAAAAAGCCCATTTTTTTGGAGAG
>NZ_LJQT01000447.1:0-336 GCF_001400515.1 Pseudomonas meliae
TGGCCGTGACGATGGGCCTTCGATGGTGTTTAACGCCATTACCCCCGAGGGCCTGCTGCCGATCGGCACGGGCAATGGCATCAACCGCTCTGGTGGCGAGCCGGTTTCGAGAGAGCACATTGCCTTCAAGCTCGAAGGCGACAGCGCTGTGCGCATTGGCAAGCTTGACGCGCCTGGCGAGGTGCCCCCGACCTTGCACAACCTATTGGGCTTCGATCAGCGCTGGAAAGAGGAAAACACCCTCCCAAAGTCAGCTCCCACAGCGGCACCGTCAGTACAGCCGAGCGATCCACGTCCGGTGTAAAACGCAAACAGCAAAGCAACTCATCATGAAGA
>NZ_LJQT01000379.1:0-410 GCF_001400515.1 Pseudomonas meliae
TCTGGACGCTCTGCGTCCACCCCTGAGCCACATCAAGGCGCGGGCGCGGCTGTCCACGGCATTCTGCGGGCTGCCTTCGATGACACGGTCGCTATAGACCAGGTACACCAGCGCATTGCGCTTCTTGTCGAAGAAGCGCACCACCTGCATGGTCTTGAAGACCAGCGACGTACGCTCCTTGAAGACCTCATCGCCATCCTTGAGGGTTTCCTTGAAGCGGATAGGCCCGACCTGACGACAGGCAATGGACGCCTCGGCACGGTCTTCGGCCAACCCCAGACCACCCCTCACGCCACCGGTCTTGGCGCGCGACAGATAGCACGTCACACCGTCGACCTTGGGATCGTCAAACGCCTCGACCACGATGCGGTCGTTTGGCCCGACCATCTTGGACTGGTCCTCAACGCTCA
>NZ_LJQT01000281.1:0-27123 GCF_001400515.1 Pseudomonas meliae
TAACCCCGTCACTGACGGGGTTTTTTATGCGCCACAGAAAAGTGCCGACTCAACCGCAGTTGATGCGTGTCACCTTTCCCGAAGCGTCGGTATTAACGTTTACCCGCTCGGATCGGTATTCCAGCGTAACCATATCGTCAGGCCCGAGAATGCGGGCATCCTGAGAACCGGTACGGGCGCGCACTTGTGACAGAAGGTCGATGGACGCTGGCTTGCCGATTGCGAACTGGCCAAGCCCTGCATCACAACGGCCAGGTATCGCGTTACTGGCGGATGCGGGTGCGTCTGCCTTGACGGACGCTTCAGCGCCCTTATCAGAGGACGTGCTGCTGCATCCGGCCAGCAACGACGCCACGACCACAAAACCCAATGTTGCGAACTTCCGGGGCATACACCCTCCTCTGCCAATAAAACATTCCAGACCTGTCCGACCGCACTCAGGCGCGTTGGTTGCACACCTCAGTTGAGAAGCCATCGGTAACCTGTTGATCTGCCTGGGCCGAGAGTCTGCCTTGGGATCACACAAGGCGCGCGGTGAAATCGTCACAAAACGTTTACAACCTATGGCCATAGACTCGGACTATCGGGATGAGATGTAAGTAGAAGTGTCAAAATGTGCGCGGGATGGTTTACTGCGAGAGACGCAAGCGCCGGGAAGCGAACAGCGTAGTGCGTGACCCTTTACTGGAGATCAACAGACATGACAGCCATAACTCTGGATGCAGACATCAAGGCCAGATGGCCTCAGGGCCACTGCTCGCACAGCCCCGGAAACCCGGAAGAGCTGATGATCATTGCCGTCGACCTGCTGATCAAGGAACTGGGCACCGAGGGTGCCCGCGCCTTCATCAGCCAGGTACTGAGCCGTTATGCCACGGCAGGGCTGCCGGTCTGATGCACCTGTTGCAGCCCGCGTGATGGGTTACTTCAGTCGCGCCAGACGCTCGGTCAGCAGATCGAAGAAACCCTGAGCGTTGCCATTCTCGACCCAGAATACATTCTGCGGCTGCTTGAGCGTGCCGTACCAGTCAGCCACCGTCTGGCCGAAACCAATGCCCTCGCGGGTGTCGACCGCAACGTTGATCTGCCGCCCGGAAAACAACTCGGGCTTGAGCAACCAGGCAATGACACTGGCATCGTGAACCGGACCACCAGGCAAGCCGTAATGCTCCATGTCCAGTTTGACGTATTCATTGAGAATGCCGTCGACCAGCTTGCCGGCGTTATTGCCCAATGCGGCAATCTGCTTGAGGCGTTGTTCGCTGGTCAGGATCTTGTGGGTCACGTCCAACGGTACGTAAGTAAGCTTCACACCACTGGCCAGAACGATCTGCGCAGCATGCGGGTCAGCAAACAGGTTGAATTCGGCAACCGGCGTAATGTTACCGCCGTTGAAATGCGCCCCCCCCATGACCACCACTTCCTTGATGCCCTGGGTGATTTCCGGTGCCTGTACGAGCGCCAGCGCCAGGTTGGTCTGCGGACCGAGCATGGCGATAGTGATGCTGTGCGGCTTGGCCTTGCTCAAGGTGCGGATCAGGTAATCGACTGCATTACCGTCGGCCAACCCCTTGGCTGGCTCATGCACGGGCACGCCGGGCAACCCCTCCTGACCGTGAACGTTTTCGGCGTAGATAGGTGTGCGCACCAACGGTTTGGGCGCACCGGCATACACCGGCACTTCTTCACGCCCGGCCCATTCACGCGCCAGCCTGGCATTGCGCGAGGTCTTGTCCAGACGGACATTGCCGGCCACGGTGGTGATCGCCATCACGTTCAATTCTTCGGGTGACGCCAGCGCCAGTAGCAGCGCAACGACGTCGTCCGCGCCGGGATCGGTATCGATGATCAGATCACGCTTTTCTGCCGCCTGAACGGCAGCGCTACTCAGTATGGACAAGAGCAATGCTCCACGAATGAACTGTCTGGAAAACTGCATCAACGTCATATGAAACTCCCTTTCTTGATGGCTAGAACACAACTCCGGAAACCAGCGCAACATTATTGTACGGCTGGCATTCTCCGGTACGGATGATTGCCCTGGCCTTGCGGCTCAATACTTTCAGGTCCTCATGGCTTATCCAGCGCTGCTGACCCAATTGATCATCGAGGTTCAGGCTTTCGATGACCTGCAATGCGGGCGGCTTGACCTCGGCCATTTCGCTGGCCAGCACATGGCTTTCGACCTGCATCTCACTCAGCACCACGTCCAGCACACTGACGAAATCAGGTACGCCGCGAGTCAGCGCCAGGTCGATCAGCTCGACGCCTGCCGGTACTGGCATTCCAGCGTCGACGATCATCAGGATGTCGCCATGCCCCAGCGACGCAATGACGCGAGACAGGGCAATGTTGAGTAGCGGGGTCTTTTTCATAGTGAATCGAATTCCTTTACTTCCTCGAACGTCGGGATGGACGGCTGGGCACCCGCGCGGGTCACGGATATGGCTGCCGCGGCCTGACCGAAGCGAATGGCCTGCGATTCACTCTGACCCGCCGCCAGTGCTGCGGCAAAACCACCGACAAAGGTATCACCTGCAGCGGTGGTGTCCACGGACTGTACACGACGCGCAGGGATATGTTCCACGCCCGCAGCACTGGCGAACAGGGTCCCGCGCTCACCCAGGGTAATGATTACGTTGCGCGCCCCGGCCGCCAGCATGGCCGCTGCCGCCTCTTCAGCCGCCGCCGAGGAGTCGACAGTCACACCGGTCAGGGTCTGCGCCTCGCTTTCATTGGGGATCAGATAGTCGATCAGGCCATACCAGTTTGCCGGCAAAGGCTCGCTGGCCGGGGCAGGATTGAGAATGACGGTCTTGCCCAGCGCGCGGGCGCGGGTAAGGGTGTGGAAAACTGTTTCAGTCGGTACTTCAAGCTGGCAAATGACGATCCCGGAACCCGCCAGCAATGCGTCGAAACGCTCGATCAATGCCGGAGTGAGCCGACCATTGCCTCCAGCAACGATGACAATTGCATTCTGACTGCTGGCGTCGACCACAATCGAAGCGATCCCGGTGGACACGCCTTCAACGACCGTCACGGCCTGACAGTCGATATGCTCGGCCAGCAGTGCTGCACGCAGCTGTTCCCCGTAGGCATCGGCACCCACACAGCCGATCATCGCCACACTGCCACCCAGGCGCGCTGCGGCAACTGCCTGGTTGGCGCCTTTACCGCCAGGCACGGTGTCGAACGTTTCCCCGCTCAGCGTCTCGCCGGGGCGCGGCAGGCGCTGGGCGCGGATGACCAGATCCATGTTCAGACTGCCCACTATCACTATTTTTGCTTGCATGGCTCATTAATCCGTTGCTGTGCGTGCGCGTCATTCATTGGACAAAGTGTTCGGCGCTGCCGTGGACTCGCGCACCACGACGCAAGGCGTCACGAGTCTTTTTTCGACAGGAACTGTATGCGGTGCGGCGATTCGGTTTAACAACATTTCGGCGGCGGTTTCGCCCAGTTGCATGATCGATTGCCCCACGGTGGTGAGGGCCGGATAAACGTAGCGGCTCATCTGAATGTCATCAAAGCCGATGACCGACAGATCCTGAGGCACGCGAATCGAACGCTCGGCGGCAGCGCGCAGCACACCGATGGCGATGACATCGTTGCCGGCAAAGATCGCTGTTGGCGCATGACCGGCCAGCAGCAGCTTCGCAGCCGCATGGCCAGCCGAACTGGTAAATTCGCTGTGCACCGCCCAATCCGGGCCGACCTCGACGGATGCCTGCTGCATGGCCCGCCGATAACCCGCCAGGCGCATCTCGGCGACCATGCTGTCACGCGGCCCGCCAATGCAGGCAATGTGACGATGCCCCAGATCAAGCAGATGTCGGGTTGCCAGCCAGGCACCCTGCTCGTGATCGATGCGCACCATGTCAGCTTCGATGCCTTGCAGCTCGCGGTCGACGATTACCAGCGGCGTGCGCACCTCGGTGAGGCCACAGGCGACGCTGGCATCACCCGCCACAGACGAGACAATCAACCCGTCAACGCGCTTTTCCAGCAAAACACGCAGGTAACTGCGCTGTTTTTCCGGGTTGTCGTCGGAATTACAGAGGATCACGCAAAAACCGTTGCGCTCACAGTAGTCCTCGATGCCCCTCGCCAACTCGGCGAAATACGGATTTATACCGTTGGGAATCAACAGGCCGATAGTCGATGTGCTCCTGGCCTTCAGCGAACGCGCCACAGCGCTGGGCACATAATCGAGCTGCGCGATGGCCGCCTCGACCTTGAGCCTGACCGGCTCGCTCACCGGCCGGGTCTTGTTCAGCACATGGGAAACCGTGGTGTACGAGATTCCCGCCAGCGCCGCGACATCCTTGATAGTCGCCATATCAGCCCTGGCACCGTGCCCGGTGACTGCGGTAGGTGTCCAGCACTACTGCGATCACAATCACCGCACCAGTGATGATGCGTTTGGTCGGCTCGGTCGCACCGATCTGCGCCAGGCCTGCGGCCAGTACCGAAATGATCAGCACGCCGAAAAAAGTACTGATGATCGAACCGCGCCCGCCCATCAGGCTGGTGCCACCGATCACGACGGCGGCAATCACTTGCAGCTCAAGCCCGGCACCGGCATTCGGATCAGCCGCTTCCAGTCGCGATATCTGAAACAGCGCCGCCACACCGGCCAACAGGCCCATCAGCGAGAACACCAGAATCTTGTAGGGTTTGGGATTGATACCGGCCAGACGCACCGCTTCTTCATTGGTGCCGATGCCGATCAGGTAGCGACCAAAAACGGTACGGGTCAGCACCGCCTGAGCAATGAAAATAACCAGCAGTGCGATGATGAAGGACGGCGCGATACCGAACGCGATCGGGTCAGACAGCCAGGCGAACGAATCACCGATATAAGCGGTGCGCGAATTGGTCATCTGGTAGGCCGCGCCACGGGCCATCTCAAGCACACCGAGGGAGACGATGAACGAAGGGATGCGCCAGGCAACAGTAATGGAGCCGGTAATCGTACCGGCCAGGGTCGCGCAGGCGATGCCTAGCAAGGCGGCCGGGAACACACTCCAGCCCCAGCCCAGGATGGCCACACTCACAGCCGAAGCAGCCAGCGCCAGCACCGACCCAACGGACAGGTCGATACCGCCGATGATGAGGATCAGCGTCATGCCGACCGACAGCACCATCAGGTCAGGGATCTGGTTGGCCAGCATGCTGAATGTCTGATAGGACAGAAAGTGATCGCTGAGCAGGGAAAACAGCACGATCATCACCAGCAGCGCACCCGCCAGCCCGATGTAGGTGCCAAGACCAAAGTAATTGCCGCCGCGACGGGCCGGCACGGTCAGCGTCGGAGAAGGAGTATTTTTCATAAGTCGTTCCTGGGCGCGGCGTCATTGAGCAGCGCGTCACGTTTCTGATAACCGGCAAAGGCAGCGGCAAGCAATTGGTCCTGGGTCCAGCTGTCGCGCTCGAACGTGTCGATCAGGCGACCGGCAGACAGCACACCGATACGATCGCAGATCAACATCAGTTCGCGCAGATCACTGGAAACCACCACCAGCGCCCTGCCCTGACGGGTCAATTCGGCCAGCAGCGCGTAGATATCGAATTTGGCACCGACGTCGATACCTCGGGTCGGTTCGTCGAACAGCATCACTGGGCAATCACGTTCCAGCCAGCGACCGATCACGACCTTCTGCTGATTACCGCCTGACAGCTCGGAGACCAGCTGGTCCGGACTGGAACTGCGAATACGCATGGCAGCCACCTGGCGCTGCGCCAGCTTCAGTTCGTCATCGGTGTTGACCAGGCCTGCTCTGGAGATCGAATGCATATTACCCAGCGCAATGTTGGCGCTGATTGACTGCGACATCAGCAGTCCTTCGCTCTTGCGGTCTTCCGTGATCAGGGCAATACCGTGCTCCACGGCGTCCGAGGGTGAACGGATGGTGACGGCTTGCAGTGGCTGCCCAACTTCAATCGCACCACTGTCGGCAACATCTGCACCGTAGATCAGGCGCAGCAACTCGGTGCGCCCGGCACCGATCAGCCCGGAAATACCGAAGATTTCACCTCGTCGCACATCGAACGAAACATCCTGAACCTTGCCGGCACGACTGAGCCCCTTGACTGACAGCGCTACTTCGCCAATCTGCCGGGCGCCCATGTCCATGTGTTCGCCAAGTTCACGGCCGACCATCAACGTGACCAGTTGCTCGCTGTTGTAGCGGGCAATCGGCTCGACGCACACCAGCTTGCCATCGCGCAGTACGGCTATGCGCTGAGACACTCTGGCAAGCTCCTCAAGCCGGTGGGAGATGTAGATGATCGAGACACCACGAGCCTGCAGCCGCGTGATCTGCTCGAACAGCATTTCCACCTCGCGTGAGGTGAGCATGGCAGTAGGCTCGTCGAGGATCAGCACATGGCAGTCGCCAACCAGGTTGCGAGCGATCTCGACCATCTGCTGATGACCGATGCCCAAATCGCCGACCAGCGTATCGGGATCAATAGCGTCCAGACCCACCTGAGCCATAGCCTTGATCGCATTTTCACGCAGGCGCTTGCGGTCGATCCAGCCAGCACGACGCGGCAGGTCGTCAAGGAACAGGTTTTCGGCAACGGTCAGGGTCGGCAGCAGGTTCAGTTCCTGCATGACCATGCGAACCCCGAGCTTTTCGGCCTGGGTACGACTCGCAGGTTCATAAGGCTGCCCTTGAAACTCCATGCGCCCGGTAGTGGGCGTCACCAGGCCGCCAATGATTTTCGACAAGGTGCTTTTACCGGCACCGTTTTCCCCGGTCAGGGCCAGCACTTCGCCACGCATCAACGTCAGATCGACGTCACCGAGCACGGGTTGAGCGTAGGTTTTACCGATGCCACTGACCGAAAGAACAGCTGTCTGAACAGACGCTGACATAGATTTCTCCCAGCGCCCGTCCTTCAAGGACGGGCACCTTTACGCGGCGTGGATCAAGGTTTGGTAACGAGCTCTACCGGCGTTTCGATGACGCCTTTTTCGTTGGTGTCGACCTTCTCGCCTTTGACCAGCTTCAACGCAGCTTCAATACCGAAGACCGCTTGTTTGGCTGCAAACTGGTCAGCAGTGGCCAACACTCGGCCATCCTTGAGCATCGGTTTGATCGCGTTGATGTTGTCGTAACCCACCACCATGACCTTGCCAGCCTTGCCTGCTGCACGCACCGCAGAAACCGCCCCCAGGGCCATGCTGTCATTGCCGGCCAGCAGGGCCTTCAGGTTCGGGTATTCATTGAGCATCGCCGAAGCAACGGCGTTGCCCTTGTCGATTTCCCAGTTGCCAGACTGCACAGACACGATCTTCATCTGCGCCTTGTCCATGGCATCCTTGAAACCGGCGGTGCGTTGCTGAGCGTTAGTGGTGGTCGGCACGCCTTCGATAATGCCGACTTCGTCACCGCTCTTGAGTTGCTTGGCCAGGTAGTCGCCTACCAGCTCGGCACCTTTGCGGTTGTCCGGCCCCACGAACGGAATCATCAGGCTTTTGCTTTTGAGCACGTCGGGATCAAGCTGGTTGTCGATATTGACGACTTTGATACCGGCGTCTGTAGCTTTCTTGAGCACCGGCACCAACGCCTTGGAGTCGGCAGGCGCGATCACCAGGGCGTCGACTTTGGAGACAATCATCTGCTCGACGATACGAATCTGTGCAGAGGTGTCTGACTCGTCCTTGATCCCGTTGGAAATAAGGTCGAAGTCGGTGGCGTGCTCTTTCTGATAAGCCTTGGCACCGTCTTCCATGGTCAGGAAAAATTCATTGGCGAGCGACTTCATCACCAGTGCGACCTTGGGTTTTTCAGGCGTCTGAGCGTATGCAGCAGAGAGGGGCATGACTGCCGTGACAGCAGCGAACATGGCGACAGCGAGAAGGCGTCCAGCAAATGGCAGCTTCATGAGTTCATCTCCGATCTTGTGATTATTGTTCGGGCGAACGACGCAGGGTCGATGCAATACATCAACACGCAAACGTTTGCGAGGGATGAACTATGAAAAAACCCGCAGGGTTTGTCAATCCATCGGAAATGAAATCTGTGTGTACTGCTCGCCCCCAACCGCACAGGGAACGAGCATTAGCGTTCAGTCGGATTTCACTCCTCCGGTCTGACCGTAGCCACTTCGTCGGCCTTGATCCGGACTCTCTTGCCGGAGATGTCTTCAAACTCGTAGAAACCATCACGACTCTTGGTCTTGGGCATGTCCTTGGTGATGTATTGTGTGCCGTTCTGAAGCGTGACGACCGAAGGCGTGGAACAGCCTGCCAGCAGTACAGCAGTTGCGGCCAGTAACGGAAATGTCAGTGACTTGATATTCATGCGCGACTCCGGGAGCGTTGGTTTTTCAAGACAATAGTGTGCCATTTCAAGCGCTTTATCTTACATAGATGTTGCGAAAGATCCGACACTGAAATACTGTATGCCCGCACAGCGAAAATCAGGAACCCTATCCGTGGCCAAACAAACCGCAGCGACCGCCTCCACTCCCGGCCCTTACGAGCGCATGGGCATGCGGGTACAGAAGATCATCAACTCGCCTACCGCTCAGAAATCCAGGGCTGCCCTGCTTTTTCGTCAACCGGATGAGTCAGAGGACGACTGGGCGCAGCTTCTTGAAGAAATAGCCGAGAACGACAACGTCACCCTCGCCTGGCGCGACGATGGTGGTGTGCAAATATTCTGGACGTTGCCGAAGGAAGACTGACGGCATGATGTTTCGATTCTCGACACTGCTTTGCACCACCCTGCTCATCACCGCTTCATTCAGCGCTCAGGCCCAAGCTCCGCGTACTTTCAGCGAAGCCAAGAAAGTCGCCTGGGGGTTATACGCACCACAATCGACCGAATTTTACTGCGGCTGTAAATACACCGGCAACCGGGTCGATATTGCTGGCTGCGGCTATGTCCCGCGCAAGAGCGCCAAGCGCGCCAGTCGCATTGAATGGGAGCACATTGTTCCAGCCTGGCAGATCGGCCATCTGCGCCAATGCTGGCAGAACGGCGGGCGCAAAAACTGCACAAAGACCGATGCCGTTTATAAACGCGCCGAGGCAGACCTGCATAACCTGGTACCCAGCATCGGCGAAGTGAATGGCGACCGCAGCAACTTCAGCTTTGGCTGGGTACCCGAGCAAAAAGGCCAGTACGGTTCTTGCCTGACGCAAGTGGATTTCAAGGCGAAAAAGGTCATGCCTCGCCCTTCCATTCGCGGCATGATCGCCCGTACCTACTTCTACATGAGCAAGCAATACAACTTGCGCCTGTCGCGTCAGGACCAACAGCTTTATCAAGCCTGGGACAAGACTTATCCGCCCCAGGCCTGGGAGCGCCAGCGCAATCAGCAGGTCGCCTGCGTTATGGGTCGGGGTAATGATTTTGTCGGCCCGGTAGACCTCAAGGCATGTAAATGAGGCTTGTTTCAAAACAGAAGATCTTCGTTTGGATGACCATTGGGTCATCCATTCATGCGTTTGAGTGAATCCAAAACCACTCATCGGACAACTGGCAACCACATCTCGAAACAACGCGATTTTCGTTCTACGCTCTGAAGACAGCAGCGTGACCGGAGAAGGCTTCTCGCGCATGCCCCACTGGAACAATCACACTATTTTGATGGCATGCCGTCAGGCTTACGAGCAGGAAAGATGAATCATCAAACGGAATTTGAAATTCACTATCAGTTCAATGGCGAACCTCGTTGCTTTCTGCACCAGACCAGGCAAATGTGCCAGTGCGACGCATTGCACTGCGCAACGCTACACGCCGGCGTCGGCACAGTGAGTGGCAATATGTCTGCTGGGCCGATAGGAATGGCGACCTTGCAAGCCGAGCGTTTTGGCGTAACAGAAGTACGCTGGAAAAGATCTTCGCCGCAGTACTGAAACATCACCCCTGATCAAAAAAATGGCCTTTCGACAAGGCCATTTTTTGTGTACATAAATCGCCAGACCACTGACGTTTAAATGGCAGGATAATCGCCTGTCCCCTCAGGCCAGGGCGTCAGCAGTTCAAAACCGGTCGAAGTGACTGCAACCATATGCTCCCATTGCGCAGACAATGAAAGATCGCTGGTCAGAACCGTCCAGCCATCCGGCAAGGTACGAGTACCGGCCCTGCCGGCATTGATCATCGGTTCGATGGTGAACACCATGCCCGGCTTTAGCCTGAGGCCCTTGCCCTGAGCGCCGTAGTGCAGAACCTGAGGCTCTTCATGGTACTTGCGGCCAATGCCGTGCCCGCAATATTCACGCACCACACTGAAGCCTTCACGATGAGCGATGCTCTGAATGGCATAACCGATATCACCCAGCGTCGCCCCCGGACGCACTGCATGAATACCGGCGCGGGTTGCTTCGTAGGTCGTCTCGACAAGACGTTTTGCCAAGGGGCTGACCTCGCCGACCAGATACATACGGCTGGTATCGCCGTACCAGCCATCCTTGATGACCGCGACATCGATATTGACGATATCGCCATCTTTCAGAATATCGGTGGCAGAAGGTATGCCATGACAGACCACTGCATTGGGAGAGATGCAGGTGGTCTTGGTAAAACCGTGATAGCCCACATTCGCGGGAATCACTTTCAACTCCTTGACGATGTACTCGTTGCAGATATCGTCCAGCGCTTCGGTGCTCACGCCAGCCTTGACGTAAGGCGTGATCATTGCGAGTACATCGGCAGCCAGCCTGCCGGCTATGCGCAACTGCACAAGGTCCTGTCCGGTCTTGATACCGATGGCGCTGCTCATGAGGCCGCCTTGGAAAGGCTGGACGCAGAAAGCTCTGCAACGTTGAAGTTCGAAGCAGTCAGCACCGTGCCGCCTGCGTTCTCGATACGGATCAACATCTGGCAGATCTCGCTGTAATCCAGTGCCGGGTGCAATTCGGCAAGCATGCCGATGCGCATCCAGTGCTCAGCCTGCGCATTGATGGAGCGACTGAGCGCAACGCTGGCAGAGCGCAGGTTGGCGTGCATGTTTTCGGAAATCTTTACCAGACCCATGATTCACCTCAAATTGAATATATGAAGCATATACGTTACATATACTCACAATCAACCCGAGACGCATCATGGCCGCTACCAGCCGCACTATTCCATTGCGCTGGCCTGACGGAATTCGCCACTCGCGCGGGCTGCCGCAATGGCTATCGATACATCCTGCTCGTAGCCATTGAACTGACGAAGACCTGCCGCCAGCCGGAGGAAATCCTCACGCTGCATTTCATTGACGGTAGAGAGGGTACGATGCTGCTGAGCAACCGGGCTTTGTACTGACGTTTGCACTGACTTAAGGGACATGACAGACCTCATTCGTTTTTTACTGTTCATGCATACAGTATTTAGAACCGAGCGCCGACACAAGACTGACTGCGACGAATGGTCAGCGAATTTGTAAACGGCTCAACCGCCCGCCAGACCCTGCAAGCGTTCCAGATCAGCCTCAGCGATGTCGATACCGTGCGCCATCGACCGCGCACGCTCGCTGTAGCGTCGGTCCCCCGGCAGTCGCTCCTGCCCTGCCCCGTGGAGCTGCCTTACCAGTTCCTCGCTACGCAGTGCAAAATGCTGACCGCTGCCTTTGTCCGGATCGATGACGATCAGCAGCTGGCCGGTCCAGGGTGTCCGCGCGCCGGGATGCTTCGACCAGTCGAACTCAAAAGAGAAATTACCGCCTGTCAGCCCTGCCGCCAGCAGTTCGACCATCATCGACAATGCGGAACCCTTATGACCGCCAAAGGGCAGTAGTGCCCCGCCATCGAGAATGGTGCGAGGATCTTCAGTAGGCCGGCCCTCGCGGTCCACGCCCATACCCGCTGGTAGCAATCGCCCTTCCCGCGCTGCGATCTGAACATCACCATGGGCAATGGCGCTGGTTGCCAGGTCGAAAACAACAGGCTCGCCCCCCGCACGCGGTGCAGCGAAGGCAATAGGGTTGGTGCCGAACAGGGGCTGACGCGCACCGTGTGGCACAACGCAGGTCATACTGTTGACCATGCTCAGGGCGACCAGCCCCTGTTCGGCGAAAGGTTCGACATCCGGCCACAGCGCGGCAAAGTGATGAGAATTGCGTATCGCCAGAACCGCAATCCCGGCACTGCGCACTTTGTCGATCAGCAATGAACTGGCCGCCGCTAGCGCAGGCTGGGCAAAGCCGTTGCCGGCGTCGACCCTGACAAATGCAGCACCGACATCCTCGATCAACGGCACTGCCTTGCGATCCACCCAGCCGCTGTTCAGCGATGAGATGTAGCCAGGCATGCGAAAGATGCCATGACTGTGCGAGCCGTCGCGCTGAGCGCTGGCGCAGTTCTCGGCAAGCACATCGGCAACCTCCGGGGAGGTGCCGTGTGCAAGGAAGATCCGCCGCAACAGATCTGTCAGTTGCTGATATGAAACGGTCCGGACCGGCTGATCGTTAGGGATGACGGACATCTGAGACTCCTGTTCATGTCATGGCAAGGTACCGGGAACAACCACACGAAATAACAGCACCGAGAGTAGCGCTGCAGGCCCTGCAAAAAAACTCCCTGCGCACTACGCGTACTCGATTGTCGCGGAAAGGTTTCAATGAGAGCTGCTTGCATTCACAAGGAATTACGCTGTGCGTTGACGGGTAATATCCTGCAAATGTTCTCTCTCCCTGACATCCAAGGGTAGAATGCGCCGACGGTATAGGCCGGAGCGCCCATGAGCGACCCTCTTTTCAGCAAGGCAGAACACGACGCGATCACCGATGCCGCTGCGCATTGGTGCATGCGCCTGCACGCCGAAGACTGCACCGCCGCAGAACGGAAAGCGTTCGAGCAATGGCTGAAAGCCCATCCTTTGCATGCGGTGGAGTATGAGGCGATGCGGGAAGTCTGGGACATTACCGGACAAATCGAACCGCTCAATCCGGCCCCGGCACTCCCGATTCAGGCTACACAGAGCAACCAGCCCGTACTTCGTCGCAAGCGCCGCGTGGCACCACTCGCGGCTGCCGCGGCGGTCATTGCTCTGGCTGTGCCGGTCACCGGTTATGTGGGCTGGAATCAGGGCTGGCTGCCTGACACCTACGAGTCCTACAACGCCGATACCGCGACGCGTCTTGTGGTACTGGCAGATGGCAGCCGTGCCGAACTGAACCTCGGCACCGAGCTGACCTACGCCAACTACAAGGATCGACGCAGCGTCACGCTGAAAAAGGGTGAGGCGTTCTTTGAGGTCAGCCACGACAACACACACCCTTTTGTAGTCGATGCCGGCAAGGGCAGCATCAAGGTCACGGGCACACGCTTCAATGTGTGGATGTATCAGGACCAGGTACGTGTAACGCTGGTCGAGGGCTCGGTTCAGGTCAGCAGTGATCGCGCACATCCGTCGTCAAGCCATCATCTTGACCCTGGCATGCAGGCCAGCTACAAGGCAGGCGACGACGCGCCCCTGATCAGCCAGACCGACACAAAGGATTCGAGCCTGGCGTGGCGTAATGGCAAGCTGATCTTCAATGATCTGCCTCTCAGCCAGGCCTTGCCACTGATCAATCGCTACCTGCAAACGCCTATTCTGCTGGCCGATACCGCAACCGGTGCCATGCGCCTTGGCGGCAGTTTCAACACGCGCGACCTGTCCAGCCTGCTGGCCTCTCTGCCCAAGGTGCTGCCGGTTTATGTCACGCAGAACCAGAACGGCAACCCGGTGCTCAACCGCCGGATACCCGACGCTCCGAAAGGCTGAGCGCTCTCGCGCACCTGACTGACGCAGAGCGATTTTGTATCCGCCGATAGCCGGATCAACCGTCCCCTCGCGACTGCCCGATCTTCATCTACCCTGAAACGCACAGCGCTGCGGCCACCCCGTGCGTGTTGGCGTTTTTATTTTTTTCCATTGATAACTGAGGTTTTGCTGCGCTCGTTCGTCTTAGTAACTGAGATTGTTTAAAAAAGCCTGAAAAGGAGTTTGTGGATGTTCAATCGCCAAGGAATCACGACTCGCACCCTGCTGCGCCAAACAGCACTGGCTGCGCAGGCACAGTCGCCCGCTCTGGAGACAGAGAGGCCCGGAAACGAGCACATCCGACTGCTCCTGAAAAGCTTTGGTCTGCGTACCAGCCTGGTCAGGTTCAAGGTGCTCGATGCGCTTCTGGTATCGAGCGAGGAAGGCCAGCCTTTGGGAGTACGGGGCGTGCACAGCCAACTGCTCAGGCTTGATGTACCGCTGTCGTTTCTAAGTGTGCGCGAAGTGCTCAAGCGCCTGTGCGATGAAGGCGTGATTCACCTCAATGACGACAAGACCTACAGCCTGCACCCTCGTGCCCGACAATGGCTGGGTGATGCGAGCAAGGATGGTGCCCAGTAAAACGGGCCTCGTCATCCTTGCCACTTGCCGCGCTTACCGCTTGACCTTGCGGCGCATGATCCCGTTAAGAATCACGACCAGTACGGCCACGCTGATTGCGATGTACTGAAAGGTTTTTTCGGTGATGACACCGCTGTTTTGCAGGTGCGACAAGCCCAGCATGATCGCCAGAACGCCGAGGGCGATCAGAATCGAGTAAATCAAACGCTGCTTGTTGGTCATAACGGTTTCCTGAATGCTCGTGAGCGGGCAGTTGGCACTGCCTGTTTGCGCGCATAGCTTACGCCGATGCGCGACGAATGGCATAGTCAGCCTGCCCTGCTCCCCTCCTTCGCATCCTTCACGCGCGCTCTATCAACCGCGTTGATTATTGTCATGCCGCGATGAACGTTGCCGTGTAAAACTCCCATGCTTTAATACCGCCCTGCTCAAACAGTGTGTTCAATTATTACCAAGGAGTTTTACATGCCCCATGAAGGCAGCCTGTTGCAGGCCGCAGTAGTGTTTCTACTCGCCGCCGTGCTGACAGTACCGCTGGCCAAGCGCCTGAAGCTGGGCGCGGTGATCGGCTATTTGTTCGCGGGAGTGATCATCGGCCCTTCGGTGCTGGGCTTGATAGGCGACACGGAGAGCGTCAGTCACATTTCAGAGCTGGGCGTGGTCTTGTTGCTGTTCATCATTGGTCTTGAGCTGTCGCCAAAGCGTTTATGGGTCATGCGCAAATCGGTGTTCGGCGTAGGCATGGCGCAGGTATTGCTGACGGGCCTGGTCATTGGCGGGATCGCGTTGTTTGCCTTCGGCCAGTCGCTGAACACTGCGGTCATTCTGGGTCTTGGCCTGGCGCTGTCATCCACAGCCTTCGGCCTGCAGAGTCTGGCCGAGCGCAAGCAGTTGAATAGCCCGCATGGCCGGATGGCGTTCGCTATCCTGCTGTTTCAGGACATTGCAGCAATTCCCTTGATTGCCATGGTGCCATTCCTGGCCGGGGCCGATCACGCAATGGACACCGGCGAAAGCATCAACCACGGCCTGCGCGTGCTGGGCAGCATTGCCATTGTGGTGATCGGCGGCCGCTATTTGCTGCGTCCGGTATTTCGCATCGTTGCCAAGACCAAAATCCAGGAAGTCTCGACCGCCACTGCCTTGCTGGTAGTGATTGGTACGGCGTGGCTGATGGAACTGGTGGGCGTGTCCATGGCGCTGGGCGCATTTCTCGCCGGTCTGCTACTGGCAGACTCCGAATACCGTCACGAACTGGAAGCACAGATCGAGCCGTTCAAAGGGTTGTTGCTGGGGCTGTTCTTCATCAGTGTCGGCATGGGTGCCAACGTCGGCTTGCTGCTCAGTTCGCCCCTCGCGGTGCTGGGCCTGACGCTGCTGTTGATCGGAATCAAGCTGCCGATGCTGTTCCTGATCGGTCGTACCGCTGGCGGTCTCAATAAGCGCAGCGCGCTGCAATTGGGCCTGGTGTTGGCAGCCGGTGGCGAATTTGCCTTCGTGGTGTTCAAGATCGGCAGCGCTCAAGGGCTGTTCGAGGCGGGGCTTTACGACATGCTGGTGCTGACCATCACCTTGTCGATGGCGATCACGCCGTTGCTGTTCATTGCCCTGGCGCGCTGGATCAAACCCAGGATCAAGCCTGTCGAGGTGCCGGACGAGTACCGCGATATCCAGACCGACAAACCACGCGTGGTCATCGCTGGCATGGGCCGTATGGGGCAAATCGTAGCGCGGATCCTGCGGGCGCAGAAAATCCCTTTCATCGCTCTGGATACCGCTGTGGAATCGATCGAGTTTTCGCGCAGCTTCGGCAATGTGCCGGTGTTTTATGGCGACCCGCTGCGCCCGGAAATACTGCGTGCAGCCAAGGTTGATGAAGCGGAATACTTCGTCATTGCGACGGATGATCCGGACACCAACATCAAGACCGCCGAGTTGATCCGCAAGCTGTATCCGCACATGAAGATCATTGCCCGTGCACGTAACCGCCAGCACGTTCACCGGTTGATGGACATTGGCGCTCATGCCGTGCGTGAGACATTCTATTCAAGCCTGGAGATGAGCCGTCAGACCCTGATGGGGCTGGGCCTGACCGAGGCACAGGCCGATGCGCGCATCAGTCGCTTCAAGCGCCACGACGAACAGGTGCTGGCCGCACAACATGAAGTGTATGACGACGACGCCAAGGTTCTGCAGACCGCCCGTGAAGCCAGGGCCGACCTCGCGCAACTGTTCGAGGCCGACCGTCTGGACGAAGAAGCTGCGAAAAGCTGATGTGCCAGACGCCGGGCGCTCAGCGTCCGGCGCAGGGTTCGGTCAGGCGTAAGGACTGTCCCAATAGCGCTTGTACATCCCGAGTTTTTTCTTCACACCACGGGGCAGGCGCTTTTCCTGCTTGCTCAGCTTGTAGGCCAGCAGCTTCAGCGCATTACGTACGAACGACATGGGCCACCAGAGAATTCGCCGGGGGCCGAGGAATTTAAGCTCGGACTTGACGTAACGCATGCCCTCGCCGCCGATGCCGCCAAAGGTTTCGTAGATCCACGCTTCACGGGACTGGAACACACCGATATCAAAGTAACGGCAAAACTCCTCACGCAGGCTGTAGTTATGCGAATGACGGCATACAGCCGAACCTTCATAGGCTGCTTTCCAGCCATCGATCAGCATTTTGGCGGTGACGTACATGTCTTCGGAAAGAATCACATGCCGGGGAAAGCCGCCAATCGCCCGCAACGCTTCACCGCGATAGGCCGCGAACGAGTTGGACATGAATGGCGTCTTGATGCCCAGCGTGCGTGCATCGGCCAGAGTCTTGATCTGCGACGTCGGAGGGTAATTGAACAACCGTGCATGCTGGGCCAGCAGGTTGGCGTTCTTGTGCGGCAATTGACGCCCGCAGACCGCGCCGACCTTGGGGTCTGCGAAAGGCAGCAGAATGTTGGCAATGGCATTGATATCTTCAACGTAGGCGTCTTGGGTCAGATAGACATAGACGTCGTAGTCGGGATGCAAATCGACCATCATCTGCCGGGTACCACCGTGGTTGAAGTCCTTGCTGTCGATGCGCAATACGTTGGCACAACGGGCTTGCGTCAGCTCCAGCGTGCCATCTGAAGAACTGGAGTCGACGATCAGTGTATCGAAGCTCGCAGTCTGCGTAGCCAGCGAGTCCAGTAGACGTTCCAGATCCTTGCGTCCGTTGTAGGTCGGGATCACACAAGCCACTCTCAATGGCGCCATAACAATACCCCAGGGCGAAGTCCGGTTGCCCAACTTGTCAGCGATGTTGAGAGTAGCTCATGCGTGCCCGCCCAACCATTAATCCACTCAGCCCAGCACTTCACTCAACGGGATGAAGTTGACCCAGTCCCCTTCGGCCACGGTTGAGCCTTCACGCACTTCAATCAGGCCGTCAGCCCAGGCAGCGCTGCGCAATACACCCGAGCTCTGGTTGCGATAGGCCACGGCCCTGCCCTGTTCCAGACGCCCGCGCAGGTATTCGCGACGATTGCCCGGGCGCGTCCAGACGAACCCTGCGGGCACCGGAAACTGCAACGGCGCTACGTCAATCACACCTTGGCGACGCAGCAGGTAAGCACGCGCCAGCAAAGCGAAGGTGACCAGCGTGGAGGCGGGATTGCCGGGCAGGCCAATCACCGGTACGCCACGAAAATGCCCGAAAGTCAGCGGTTTTCCGGGCTTGATGGCCAGCTTCCAGAGCGTCAGTTCGCCTTCCTCACGCAATGCGTGACCAAGGAAATCCGCTTCGCCTACAGAGACGCCGCCCGTGGAGAGGATCAGGTCGACATCGTGCAGATTCGCCAGCGCAGTACGAGTCTTCGCCAGATCGTCCGGCAGGATGCCTGCATCCACGACCTCGCATTCGAGTCGCTTCAGCCAACTGCACAGCAACACCCGGTTGCTGTTGTAGATCTGCCCCGGCCCCAATGGCTGACCTGGTTCAATCAACTCGTCGCCGGTGGACAGCACCGCGACACGCACCCGTCGGATCACCTCAAGCTCGGCGAGGCCCAACGAAGCGGCCAGGCCCAATTCAATAGGACCAAGCCGCGTCCCGGTCGCCAGTACGGTGTCGCCGACGCGGGTTTCCTGCCCCTGTGGGCGAATGTTCTGCCCAACGCTCAGCGGCTCGCTGAAGCACACGCGCTGATCCGCCAGCACCTCGGCGTTTTCCTGCATCTCGACGCAATCGGCACCTTCAGGCATCGGCGCACCGGTGAAGATTCGTGCACAGGTGCCAGGTGCCAGCGGCTCGGGTGCCTGACCGGCAAAGATGCGCTGGCTGACCGTCAACGGCTCGCCGCTCCAGTCCGCTACGCGCAGGGCATAACCGTCCATGGCGCTGTTCGGCCAGGGCGGCAGATCCAGAGTGGAGATCAGATCTACCGCCAGCACACGGCCTTCGGCATCGGCCAGTGGAGCACGCTGGCGATCAGTGATCGGCGTGGCCTCGGCCATCGCCAGCAGCCGTGCGATAGCCTCTTCGACAGGCAGCAAGGTTTTCGGCTCGTTGTTCATCAGCACTCAACCACGAGTCGCACAGGGCTCGGCCTGCTTGAGGTGCGGCACGAAGTTGCAGGGCCGGAAGCGCGAATCCAGTTGCTGGGCGAGAATCCCGTCCCACGCCGTGCGTACCGCATTGGTGGAGCCCGGCAGGCAGCACACCAGGGTGCCATTGGACAGGCCCGCCAACGCACGGGACTGAATGGTCGAGGTGCCGATATCCGGCACCGAAATCTGCCGGAACAGTTCACCGAAACCATCGACCTGCTTGTCGAGCAAACACGCCACGGCTTCCGGCGTGCTGTCACGGCCAGTGAAGCCAGTGCCGCCGGTGATCAGCACGACCTGCACCTGATCGTCAGCAATCCAGGTCGCTACCTGAGCGCGGATTTTGTACAGGTCATCCTTGAGCAGCACGCGCTCGATCAGGCCATGACCGGCGTCGGTCAGACGGTCGACGAACATTTGGCCCGAGGTATCGGTTTCACGGGTGCGGGTATCGCTGACGGTCAGCACGGCGATATTCAGGGGTACGAAAGGTGTGTCAGCCTTGGCTTTCATGGCCTCATCCAGTTGTTAAGGAAACAGGCCGGTGTTATATCACAGCACTCCTTTTGACTGCCCGCCGAGTATTTGATGAATGTCCCTGCCGCACTGCCTCCCTGCTCTATCCTGCTGCTGGCCGGAGGTCGCGGGCAGCGCATGGGCGGGCGTGACAAGGGCCTGATCGAGTGGCAGGGCAAGGCGCTGATCGAGCACCTGCACCGGCTGACCCGGCCGCTGACCGACGACCTGATCATTTCCTGCAACCGCAACATCGAGCGCTATGCGCAGTACGCCGATCAACTGGTGCAGGACGACGATGCCGATTTCAACGGTCCTCTGGCCGGAATTCGCGCCGCCCTGCCACTCGTCCGGCATCAGTGGTTGCTGGTTCTGCCCTGCGACGTACCTTTGGTCGATGAACCGTTGCTGCAAGCGTTACGCGAAAAGGCTGTTGAATGCCCGGAGCGACCAATAATGGTGCGTGAAGGCCAGCACTGGCAGCCGCTTTTATGTATGATCCCCATCGCTCACGCCGCAACGCTGGAAGCCGCATGGCAGGCCGGCGAACGCAGCCCGAGACGGGCCCTGGAACCGCTGCAACCAGTCGCCCTGCAACTGGAAGCTGGCGATCCACGCCTGGCCAACCTGAATACTCCCTGTCTGTTGACCGGGATCAGCGAAAACTGTGGCAAGTGACTGGCTATTGAACTTGCTGACGGTGTATACGGAACTTTGCCGACGGTGTATCCGTCTGAGAGTTCAGTAAATCAAGAATCCATCTGGAGACACAGTAATGAAACAACGGCCCCTTCCCGCTGCCTTCCTGCTTGCATTGAGCATTGCCTCCCTCGCCGGCTGCGCATCGCCCACTGTGATCACCTTGAACGATGGTCGTGAAATCCAGGCTGTCGATACGCCAAAGTACGATGAAGAATCGGGCTTCTACGAGTTCAAGCAACTCGACGGCAAGCAGACCCGCATCAACAAGGATCAGGTACGTACCGTCAAGGATCTGTGATCCGGGCGTCGTGTGACTGATTTGAAAAAACCCCCCCNNAACCCGCCGAGTGCGGGTTTTTTTTGGCCGTCAGCCCGGCTTTACCGCTTACCAGTCGAGTTCAAGCAGGCTCTCGAACTGACGCTGTTTACCGCTGAGCGGGTCGATGAAGCGCAAGCCCTTGGCCAGCAGCTTCAGAGGGTTTTGATAATCGTCGACAGGGTTCTTTACCACGGCCGGGTAGAACGGGTCGTTGCAGATGCCCGCGCCCAGTGCCGCCATGTGCACGCGTAGTTGATGTTTCTTGCCGGTCACCGGATAAAGCCCGTACCGCCACAATTGATCCTGCCGTTCGAGCACCTCGATCTGCGTCCGGGTATTGCTCGCCCCTGCTCCTTCCTGCATGCGAAAGAATGGTTCGCCTTCGACCAGACGGCTTTCGTGCAAACGTGGAAACTCCAGCCCCGGCAACGCTGGCGCAATGGCTTCGTAGAACTTGTCGATCTGCCGGGTGGGAAACAGCGCCTGATAAGCCGAGCGCGTCTGCTGGTTGGCGGAAAACAGCACCAGCCCGGCGGTGTGCCGGTCGATACGGTGCAGCGGCACCAGATCGGGGTTGCCCAAGCGATGGATCAGACGGCGCAGCAACGTCTGCTCGACGTACTCACCTGCGGGTGTCACCGGCAAAAAGTGCGGTTTGTCCGCCACCACCAGATGCTCGTCGGCGTACAGAATCGTTTCGAGCACCGGGATCGGCGTTTCGTTGGGCACCTCACGGAAATAGTGAATGCGCAGGCCCTCGCGGTACGCAAGGTCAGGCGCGATGGCCTTGCCGTTTTCGTCCAGCACCCGTCCGCGGGCAATACGGTCCAGCCATTGTTCGCGGCTGATGGCGGTGAATTTCGCGCACAGGCAATCGAGCACTGTGGCCCACGCGCCTGGCGGCAGGTACAACGTGCTGGCTTGTTGCTGTGCGGCGCTAAAAACGGAATCGGGCATGTGCGGCGTGAACTCTGGCTGATCTGAAGCGGCTGGCCGTGGATTATCACTGATTAGGGCGATCACCGCACAATATCGCTGCATGGCAATCGCCTGCCACCTGCGGCACTATTAACCATCTGGTACATTCCGCTCAACACCTGCTCTGGACCGGGCAGTGGCACAAAAACAAGAGACGTATTCTATGACCCATGCTGAAAAAAAATCCGTTCTTGCCGGCCTAATCGGCTCGGGCATCCAGGCCTCGCGAACGCCCGCCATGCACGAGCAAGAAGGCGACGCACAGGGCTTGCGCTACTTGTATCGGCTGATCGATATCGACGCCCTGCAACTGGATATCAGCGCCCTGCCCCAGCTTATCGAAAGCGCACAAAACTGTGGCTTCACCGGCCTGAACATCACCTTTCCGTGCAAGCAGGCGGTTATCCCCTTGCTGGACGAACTGTCCGCCGAAGCCCGCGGTATCGGCGCAGTGAATACCGTGGTGTTCAAGGACGGCAAGCGCATTGGTCACAACACTGACTGCCTGGGTTTTGCCGAAGGCTTCCAACGCGGCCTGGACAAGGCTCCACGTCAGCAGATGGTGCAAATGGGCGCAGGTGGCGCAGGCGCTGCCGTGGCTCATGCGTTATTGAGCGCTGGCGTCGAATGCCTGACAGTATTCGAAGTCGAGCCGCAACGCGCGCAAGGGCTAGTGGACAACCTCAACGGGCATTTCGGTGCCGGACGGGCAAAGGTGGGTATCGATTTGCCTGCCGCTGTGGCCGAAGCCGACGGCCTGGTCAATACCACGCCGGTCGGCATGGCCAAACTGCCGGGCACGCCGTTGCAGGTCGAGTTGCTGCGCCCTGAGCTGTGGGTCGCGAAAATCATCTACTTCCCGCTGGAAACCGAACTGCTCAAGCATGCCCGTGCGCTGGGCTGCCGCACGCTGGATGGCAGCACCATGGCGGTGTTTCAGGCAGTCAAGGCATTTGAGTTATTCAGTGGCCAGTCAGCCGATGCAGAACGGATGATGGCGCACTTCCATACGCTGTAAACCTCAGCGCTTGAGATAACGCAGCACAGCGTCGCAAATCATCGCCTTGTGACGCTGTTTGACCTCCTCGCTCCACAGCTCGATCTGGAAAATTTCGCTGAAGGTATGGCGGTTGGAGATCCGGTAGAAGCAGAACGAACTGATCATCAGGTGCAGGTCCACCGGATGAACACCATCGCGGAACAAGCCACTGGCCTCGCCGCGTCGCAGGATGCCATCGAGCGCCCTGATGATATTCTGGCTTTTGGCCTGGATCGAATCGGACTGTTTGACGTTCTCGCCGTAATGAATGTTTTCGATGCATACGATACGCACGAAATCGACGTTGCTGTCATGGTGATCGAAGGTGAATTCAACCACGCGATGAATCGCCTCGACAGGCTCCAGCTCACTCAGGTTCAGCTCGCTCTCGGTGTTGCGAATCGCACCGTAGAGTTTTTCCAGCACTTCGACATACAGCTGCTCCTTGCTTCCGAAGTAGTAATAGATCATCCGTTTCGAGGTTTTAGTTCGCTCGGCGATGGCATCGACGCGCGCGCCTGTAAGACCGTGGGCAACGAATTCGGCGACAGCAGCCTGAAGAATATCTTCGCGGGTTTTTTCCGGGTTGTTCTTGCGGCCCTTGGGCACGGTAGCGGCAGGTTCAACGGCAACGGCGGAGTCGATTTTTTTCATTGTTGGCTCATGACCACGAGTAATGCGCGAAGTATGAAGCTGACCGCAGGCAGAGGGAAGCTGCGAGGGATTCGAACCCTCGCAGCAGCTCTTCAGTCGATCTCGCGTTACAGCCGCGCCTGACGCGCTGCCACATTGCGCGCCTTGGCCATCGCCGCCAGACGCACCGGCACGTTGGCCGCGCCATAGCCCACGTATCCATTCTTGCGTTGCAGGATCTCGAAGAAGAAGCGCCCGTCGAAGGCGTCCGTGTAGACGTGGAACAGCTCGCCGCCCTGCGCATCGCGGTCATAGAGCACGTTGTAATACGCCAGTTCGCTGAGAAACTCTTCATCGAAATCGAAGCGGGCTGCCAGGTCGTCGTAGTAATTGAGCGGGATGTCCAGCAACGGCACCCCCGCTTCCTTGGCGCGGCTGACCTCGGCAAAGATGTCTTCACAGGAGAACGCAATGTGATGCACCCCAGAGCCGCGATAACTCGACAGCGCGTGGGAAATGGCCGTGTTGCGATTCTCGGAAATGTTCAGCGGCAGGCGCACGGTACTGCAACGACTGCGCAGGGCACGACTTTTCACCAGACCGTAGGGGTCGGGCAGCACCACTTCGTCATCGGCCTCGAAATCCAGGATGCTTTTGTAGAACAGTACCCAGCTGTCCAGGCTGTCGGCAGGCAGCGCCATGGCCATGTGGTCGATACGCTGCAAACCACCCTTGGCAACCGCTTGCGGGTCGACGACAAAATCGCTGTCGTAAATCGATTCTCCGGGCCCAGCGCTATCAACCAGATAGATCAGGCTACCGTCGGGCGCGCGGACTGAAGGAATCTCCCGCTCATTGGGGCCGACCAGCCCGCGATACGGCTGGCCTTTGAAGGCCCGCGCACGCTCCAGCGACTGATGGCCGTCATCGACGCGCAAGGCAGTGGCGCACAACGACGGCCCGTGGGCCTCGAAAAAGCTATGGGCAAACGAATAGGGTTCGGCATTGAGCACGATCTTGATATCCCCCTGCCCCAACAGACTGACCGCCTTGGAGCGATGCTGACCCAGCCTGGCAAAACCCAACCGTTGCAACCAGCCCGAGAGGCGCGCGCCGTGGCTCTCATCGACCGCAAATTCCAGAAACTCGACGCCGTTGTAAGTGCTGGCAGCGGGCGGGTTGAAAAGTATTTCAGGAACAGCGGCTGGCTCGTCACGCGCCATCAACTGGCGGGTTTTTTCTTCCAGATAAAGCAGCGAGCGCAAGCCGTCCGCCGCGTTGGCGCGAGTCGGGGCGGCACGGAAACCGTCGTTGAACACTTCCAGCGACAATGGGCCGGTGTAGCCGCTGCGCAGGATCGGCGCGAGGAAACCGGCAAGATCAAACTCGCCCTGACCGGGGAAGCAGCGGAAATGGCGGCTCCACTCCAGCACATCCATGGCCAGAATCGGCGCGTCGGCCATTTGCACAAAGAAGATCTTGTCACCCGGGATTTGCGCAATCGCGCTCGGGTCGCCCTTGAGTGACAAGGTATGGAAGCTGTCGAGCAACACCCCAAGTGCCGGATGATCAACCTGACGCACCAGGTTCCAGACCTGTTGCCAGGTGTTCACATGCTTGCCCCAGGCCAGCGCCTCATAACCGACACGCAGGTTACGGGCTCCGGCACGCTCGGCCAGCAGGCTCAGGTCATCCAGCAGAATATTTTCGTCGCCCACCGAATCGGCAGACGCATTGCTGCAGACCAGCACCAGATCGGTGCCCAGTTCCTGCATCAGATCGAATTTGCGTTCGGCACGGTCGACATTGCGCTGCAGACGATCACGGCGGCAGCCTTCAAAATCCCGGAACGGCTGGAACAGGGTGAGGGCGATCCCAAGATCGGCACATATCTGCCTGACGTTGCGTGGGCTACCGTCGTAATACAACAAGTCGTTTTCGAAAATTTCGACGCCATCAAAGCCGGCTGCGGCGATGGCTTCGAGCTTTTCGGCAGAGTACCGCTCAAGGATACGGTAGCAATTGAACGCTGCATGCTTTTCAGCTCCTGGATGAACGCGACCTGTTTCGGTCGCGACTGGACAGCACCGCATTCCAGGCCTTTCCCGGCCTTATTCAGAGGTGCGAGTAAAGTATTTGCCTGTCAAAATACTACAGCAACATAAAGTGTACGAACCGGTTAGTTTTACGTTCGATTATCGAACAAAAGCCGTTTTACTCAATTGACGCTGTACCGCGCAATGCTCAACATCAGCATCACATTGCAGGGTAGACCCGCAGTCAAACGTTTTGATCTTTTGCTTCATCAGCAGCAACCCATAACAATTCAAAAAACAGGAACATTGCTCATGTGCACCCTTCTCGCTTTGCTCGCCCGCTCGCCCGTCCGTCTCTCCAGACGTCAGGTTCAACGAACTCGTCCGGCCAAAAGCCCCGCGCGGATCTGCGTCGCCTGAAACATTCCAACACACTTGCGCGGCCCAACCTGTAAATTGTCGGCCCGACGGATCGTCTCGATGAAAGCCTGAGTCAACAGGCCAGTCGAATCACGGTTCTACGACTTCACTTTACCTGCACAACGCCTGCATCGAGTGGACTTCTCAGTCCGACTGTTGCCAGCAGCACAGTCCTGGAACGGATGGTTAGAACATCATGCTTAACACCCAGACCAACCCTGTCGCCCAGGCCGCCCGTGCCGGGATGGGCGAAAAGATTCGCGGCGCACTCGCCGTGGGCAAGACGCGCTGGGGCATGCTCGCCCTGGTGTTCTTCGCCACCACGCTGAACTACATCGACCGGGCGGCGCTTGGCGTCATGCAGCCCATCCTCGCCAAGGAAATGAGCTGGACGGCGATGGACTACGCCAACATCAACTTCTGGTTTCAGGTCGGTTACGCGGTGGGCTTCGTGCTGCAAGGCCGCTTTATCGACAAGGTCGGCGTCAAGCGCGCGTTCTTCCTCGCGGTGCTGCTGTGGAGCCTGGCGACCGGCGCTCATGGCCTTGCGACTTCCGCTGTGGGCTTCATGGTCTGCCGGTTCATTCTCGGCCTGACCGAGGCTGCCAACTACCCGGCCTGTGTAAAGACCACACGTCTGTGGTTCCCGGCAGGTGAACGTGCCGTGGCGACTGGCATTTTCAACGCTGGCACCAACGTCGGCGCAATGCTGACGCCGGCGCTGCTGCCGCTGATCCTTACCGTCTGGGGCTGGCAGGCGGCCTTTATAGCGATGGGTTCGCTGGGGCTGATCTGGGTCATCATGTGGCGTCTGAAGTACTACAACCCCGAAGAGCATCCGACCGTCAGCAAGGCCGAGCTGGATTATATTAATCAGGAAGTCGAACCTGCGCCGGTCAAGGTGCCCTTCACCGGCACTCTGAAGATGCGCGGCACGTGGGCGTTCGCGCTGGCTTACGCGATTACTGCGCCGGTGTTCTGGTTCTACCTGTACTGGTTGCCGCCGTTTCTCAATCAGCAATACAACCTGGGTATCAGCGTGACGCAGATGGGCATCCCGCTGATCCTGATCTGGCTGACCGCTGACTTCGGCAGCGTAGGTGGCGGCATCCTGTCCTCCTGGCTGATCGGGCGCGGCATGCGTGCGACCACTGCGCGTCTGCTGTCGATGCTGATCTTTGCCATCACTATCTGCAGCGTGGTATTCGCCGCCAACGCCAGCGGCCTGTGGGTGGCGGTACTGGCCATCTCGCTTGCAGTGGGTGCGCATCAGGCCTGGACCGCAAACATCTGGAGCCTGGTGATGGACTACACGCCCAAGCACATGATGAGTGCGGTGTTCGGCTTCGGCGGCATGTGTGCGGCCATTGGCGGTATGTTCATGACCCAGATTGTCGGTGCGGTGCTGACCGCCACCAATAATAACTACAACGTGCTGTTCACCATGATTCCGGCGATGTACTTCATCGCGCTGATCTGGATGTACTTCATGGCTCCGCGCAAGGTTCCGACGCTCAGCGAGTAATCGTCTGACACCATCACAAAGGCCCGGCTCACTCAGTGACCGGA